>NZ_QPFS01000026.1:0-42925 GCF_010906995.1 Rhodopseudomonas sp. WA056
CTTGTTAGGATTACTCACAGGTTCGATTCTCGGCGGAGTGAAATCGCCCGCCGTGGGTGTTACCGGGGGTGTGTAGCGATGGACCCGCGCGTCACCGAGCTGCAGTGCATCATGCCGATCGTGAATGTCGGCTCGGTGATGACCCACGGCATCCTATCCTACGACGATGCCGCACAGCTCCCGCACCGGTCCGTTGCCCTTCAGCCGGTGCAGGACAAGCGCGATCGCAAGCAGGTCCCGGGTGGGCTGAGGTTGCACCAGTACGCGAATCTGTATTTTCATGCCCGGAATCCGATGCTGTTTAAGCGGCAACGCGAAGTGGACGGTCTTTGCGTGTTACGTGTGTCAACGGACGTCCTGCGGCTCGAAGGCACCGTCATCTCGGACCAGAACGCAGCCAGCGACTACGTCCGCTTTCTGCATCCGCGGCAGTGGCGGGCGCTTGATTTCGATGCCATTTATGCGATGGATTGGCGCCATCCGGGCGATCAGATCGCCTATTGGCAACATCGTGCCAAGAAGTACGCCGAGATTCTGGTGCCGTACCGCGTGCATCCGGGCTTTCTGACCGGTGCCTACGCGGTGGACGAGGCCGCGAAGGCCCGGCTGACCAACTGTGGATTTGGCCTGCCGATCTGCGTTTCTCCCGTGTTATTCTTCCGATGAGGGAAGTGTTCCTATCATGTTCAGTGCGCTGATCGGAGATCTGTTTGAAAGCCGGGCACAGACCCTACTTAACACCGTCAATTGCGTCGGTGTGATGGGCAAAGGCGTGGCAGAGCAGTTCAAACGGCGCTTTCCGGCGATGTTCGAGGACTACAAGGCGCGCTGCGCACGGGGCGAGGTTCGGCTCGGCGAGCCGTACCTGTTCTGCGATCTGTCAGGCGCGCGGATCATCAACTTCCCGACCAAGGATCATTGGCGATCGCCGTCGCGGCTGGTCGATGTCGAACGCGGGCTTGACCATCTCGCGGCTCACGCCGCCGAGTGGGGCATTACCAGCCTCGCGATGCCGCCGCTTGGCTGCGGGAATGGTGGGTTGGAGTGGACGGACGTCGCGCCGCTGATCTTCAGCAAGCTCGCCGATCTGCCGATCGAGGTTGAACTCTATGCGCCCTACGGCACGCCTCGTCAGCAATTGACCTCCGACTTCCTCGCCGCGCCGCCGCAATCGGCGCTCGACAGCAAGGGACGCAAACCCGATCCGCTAAAGCCGGAATGGGTCGTGCTGATGGAGGTGCTGCGCGAGCTGGAAGCCCAGCCCTATGCGACGCCCGTGGGCCGCACGATCTTCCAGAAGATCTGCTATGTGGTGACGGAAATGGGCGTGCCGACAGGCTTCAGGTTCGGCAAAGGCAGCTACGGTCCGTTCTCCGATGACGTGAAGCCGGCGTTGCGCGATTTCGCCAATCGAAACTGGCTGAACGAGCAGCAACTCGGCCGGATGATCGCTCTTCGGGTCGCCCCCGAATACGAGAGCGATCGCGGGCGTTTTCAGGAACTGATCGGGCGCTACAAGGGCAAGATCGACAAGGCGGTTGACCTGTTCAGCCGGATCAAGAGCACCGAACAGGCCGAGGAGGTTCTGACGGTGTTCTTCGCGGCGCGCGAGTTGAAGCAATCCAAAGGCGACGTAGCCGAGCAGGAACTGTACGACTACATCCTGGCGTGGAAGAAGTCCTGGCAGACCGACGACAAGAAGCAGGCGGTCGCCAGCGCGATCCGCAACCTGGTGCTGCTCGGCTGGTTGCGCCTGACGATCAGCGACTCACTGCCTGAGGCGGCGTAGCCGGAAGTCGTTCACCGATCCGTCGTCGCGCCCCTCCTTGATGGTTTGCGAGACCCATTGCGGCAACGCCAACGCGGATCAGAGGATCGCGAAGGGGCGGTCGCTCACCTGTGTCACACCGTCAGCGGCGCCCTGCGCTGCGCCGTTTGCCCTTCGGCGCTGGGGAGGCCGATCAGGCGGGCCAGTGCGTCGGCGGGCAGGGCGGGGCTGAACAGGTAGCCCTGCATCTGCTGGCAGCCGAGCTGGCGGAGCAGATCGCGCTGGGCGGCGGTTTCGACGCCTTCGGCCAGCGTGGTCTTGTTGCCGGCGGCGGCGATCTGCACGATCGCGCGGACGATCGTGGCCGAGCCTGCTTCTGCGGTGAGGGTGTCGACGAAGCTCTTGTCGATCTTGATCTTGTCGAACGGGAAGCGATGCAGATAGCTCAGCGACGAGTAGCCGGTGCCGAAATCGTCGAGCGCGATCTTCACCCCGAGGGCGCGGAGCTGATTGAGAATCGCCAGCGTCGACTCGGTATCCTGCAGCAGCAGCGCTTCGGTGATCTCCAGCTCCAGCCGATGCGGGGGCAACCCGGTGCGCGCCAGCGTCGCGGCGACCTTGAGCGGGAAGGTCGAACGGCGGAACTGGATCGGCGAGACGTTGACCGCCACCGTCATCGACGCCGGCCAGCCGACCGCGACGCCGCAGGCGTGATCCAGCACCCACTCGCCGAGTTCCTCGATCAGTCCGATGTCTTCGGCGAGCGGAATGAACTCGGCCGGCGAGACGAAGCCGCGCAGCGGATGCTGCCAGCGCAGCAGCGCCTCGCAGCCGGCGATCGCGCCGGAGTTGAGGTCGACCAGCGGCTGGAAATGCAGATGGAAGTCGTGCTCGGCCACGGCGCGCTTCAGCTCGGTCGCCAGTTCGTGCCGGGCCTTGGCCTTGATGTCCATCTCCGGCATGAAGAATCGATAGGTGCGGCGGCCTTCGGATTTCGCTGCGTACAGAGCAAGGTCGGCCTTGGCGATCAGGTCGTCGACCTCGCGGCCGTGCTCCGGCGCCAGCGCGATGCCGATGCTGGCATCGGGTGAGATCACATGGCCGGCGCAGTCGAAGGTCTCGCGCAAAGCGAGCTGCAGCGTCGCCACCAGGTCGCGCACCGTGGTGGCGTCGGCCATCACCACCGCGAACTCGTCGCCGCCCAGCCGTGCGACGTAATCGGCCGGAGCCAGGCAGCGTTGCAGACGCTCCGCGATGCATTTGAGCAGTTGGTCTCCGACCGGATGGCCGAGCGTATCGTTGACGATCTTGAACTCGTCGATGTCGATGTAGAGCAGGGCGAGCTGGTCGCCCGGCTCGATCAGGTCGAGCGCATCGCCGAGGTGCTTGCGGAACGACGAACGATTCGGCAGTCCGGTGAGGTCGTCGTAGTGGGCGAGGTGGTGGATGCGTGAGTCCGCGCGCTTGCGCTCGGTGATCTCCTCATGGGTCATCACCCAGCCGCCGCCCTGGATCGGCTCGCGCGTGATCAGGATCGTCCGCCCGTCGGAGAATTCGGTCTCGAACGAGCTTCGGGCTCCGGCGTTCTTCATCGCGAAGGCATGGTATTGCTGGATCAGATGCGGATCGTGACCGGCTTTCTCGAGCAATCCGACGATGTCGGAGCCGCGCAAGCCGGGCTTCACCGCATCGGGGGGCAGCCGGTAGATCTCGAGGTAGCGACGGTTGTACAGCAGCAGCCGTCCTGCGGCGTCGAACAGCGATAGCCCCTGCGCCATGTTGTCGACCGCGATGCTGTAGCGCTGCCGGAGATCGGTTTCATGCCGGATGATGTTTCGGCCGAGCTGGAACAGCACCACCGCGACCGCGAGCGCCGATGCGAGCGCGACCGCCACCATCACCCACAGCTCGCGCCACCACGCGGACAGAACGCCGTCGACCGAACGCGACACCACCACGACCACCGGCTGCTTGCTCAGCATTCTGGACGACGCCAGCCGTTGAATGCCATCGAACGGGCTGTGGACGCGATGGGTCGCGTTGGGGCGCAGAAACAGCGGCTTCAGATCGGAATCGAGGAAATTCTGGCCGACCGCCTGGGTGAACCGCGGCCAGCGCGTCACTAGTGTGCCGCCACTGGTGAACACCGCGATCGAGGCGTCCGCGCCGAGCACGATCGATGAGGCGAGACTCTCGTACCAGGAGTTTGGGATGGTCCGCGTCAGCACGCCGGTGGTTTCCCGGGTCGGGCCGCGCAGCCGCTTGACGAGCGCCAGGGTCTGGCCGCCGCGCACCGGGTCGCGGACGATTTCGGCCTCGCTCTCCTCGCGCTCGTCGTCCGAGGTCCAGCGTTTGAACGCCGGATGATGGCCGATCCGGACATCGGGCAGCGGCCACGGACGCGACGAGTTGATCAGGGCGCCGGCGCTGTCGTACAGGTCGAACTCGCCGAGCTCGCCGGCCTTCAGCGCCAGCAAGGTGTGGGTCGACAGCGTCTTGGCGAGCGGAAAGGTGTGCACGAGCGAGGATGCGGTCTCGCTCTGCTCGACGTTCAATGCGTCGAAGGTGCGGTCGAACTGGCGGCCGAGCAGCATCGCCGTGTTGCCGAGCTCGCGCTCGGCGTTGCGTAGAGCGCGCTCGCGGCTGTCCGCGATCATCCAGGCGGTGGCCATCGAGATCGCGGCGATCAGCAGAATGCCGATCCCGACGATCCAGCGCACCGATACGTTTCCGGGGCCCCGCAGCAGGCTCCGAACCCGTGCGTCCCACCTCGTCCTCGTCATTGACCACCCCAGCGGCGTCGTGAACTCCCCCTCACTACCGTGGGTAGATGGATATCTGGTTAGTACATTTACCGGCACATTCGCCGCTTTCAGGCACAGTGCCGGCGGGTTTCGCGAGTGTGCCGGTATCATGCTGCACGAAAAAGCGTGCGCCGCCGCACCCCTGAGGAAAATCCGCACCTGTCCGCGACCGACCACCCCTGGCGCGTTCGGAGATCGTTCACCAGCGCAGCAGAATTTCCTCGTTCTCGGGGAGGCGAGCCCAATCGCAGCCACGACCGGTCGATTTCCGGCCGCTGAGCGGTCGCGATGAGGACACGACAGGAAGGGGAGCAGAAACGCTTGGTGGGCGGCGAGAGATTCGAACTCCCGACCCTCTCGGTGTAAACGAGATGCTCTAACCAGCTGAGCTAGCCGCCCGCCGCGCCTATCTACCGCGGGCGCCATGGTCTGTGCAAGGCGAGCGGGACCGGCGCAGGGCTGATCCAGCTTTGTGACGGTTTCGGGCGTCAGCCCTCGGTCGGAGAGGCCGCAGGCTCGCGCCGCGTCCCCATCCATTGCAGCACCGCGAAGAACGCCGGGACGAACAGCACGGCGAGGCCGGTGGAGGCCAGCATGCCGGCGACCACTGCGATACCGAGCGATACCCGGGCGCCGGCACCGGCGCCGGTCGCCAGCGCCAGCGGCAGCATGCCGAAGATGAAGGCGAACGAGGTCATCAGGATCGGGCGGAACCGAAGCCGCGCCGCCTCGACCGCGGCCTCGGCGATCGGCATGCCCTCGATACATTTCTCGCGGGCATATTCGACGATCAGAATCGCGTTCTTGGCCGCCAGCGCGATCAGCAGCACGATGCCGATCTGGGTATAGAGATCGTTCGGCAGGCCCGACCATTCCAGCGCCGCGACCGTGCCGAGCAGAGTCAGCGGCACCGCCAGGATCACGGCGAGCGGCTGCAGCCAGCTCTCGTATTGGCCCGCGAGCACGAAATACACCAGCAGCAGCGCCACCGCGAACACGTAGTAGATCTGATTGCCGACCACCTGTTCCTGATACGACATCCCGGTCCAGGCCGTGCCCATCGACGACGGCAGCGATTTGGCCGCGACTTCGCTCATCAGCGACATCGCTTCGCCGGAGCTGAAGCCGGTCGCCGGGCTGCCGACCAGGGTTGCGGCGGGGTAGAGATTGTACAGCGTGATCAGCGGCGGCCCGACCTCGTCGGTCAGATAGGCGACGGCGCCGACCGGCACCATCTGGCCGTTCGAGCCCTTGACCTTCAGCTTCAGCACGTCGCCGGGCCGCAGCCGGAACGGCGCGTCGGCCTGGACATAGACCTGGAACACGTTGTTGAACTTGGTGAACTGGTTGACATAGGTCGAGCCGAGATAGCTCTCGACGGCGGAAAACACCTGGCCGACGGTGACGCCGAGCGTCTCCGCCTTCATCCGGTCGACCACCAGGCGGAGCTGCTTGACGTCGGCGTTGAAGGTCGAGGCGGCGTGGGTGATGGCGCTCTGGGTGGCGGCGTTGGCGGCGAGCTGCTGGGCGGCGTTCTGCAGCGCCAGGAAATCCGAACTGCCATTCTTCATCTCCACCATCATGGTGAAGCCCGAGGTGTTGCCGATGCCCTGGATCGGCGGCGGCATCAGCACCAAGGCGGTCGCGGTGTCGAGCGTGGCCAGCGCGGCCCGCACCCTGGCGGCGATCGCGTCGATGCTGAGATCCTTGGCCTTGCGCTGGTTCCAGTCGCGCAGCACGACGTACAGCATGCCGGCGTTGTACATCGTGGCGTTGTTGTCGAGCGGCGAGATGCCCGACACGCCGATCACGCTCTCGACGCCCGCGGTCTTGCGTACCAGCTCGACCGCCTTGGCCACCGCCGCTTCGCTGCGGCCGGCGGAGGCCGCGTCCGGCAGCTTCAGGCTGACGATGAAATAGCCCTGGTCTTCCGAAGGCAGGAAGGCGGTCGGCACCCGCGACAGGCCGTAGAACGCGACCCCGATCAGCGCCAGCCCGACGATCGTGGTCGGGATGCTGAACGCCACCAAGCGGCGGATCAGCGCCGCGTACACCGCTTCGCAGCGCGCATACACCGCGTTGAAGATCCGGTAGACGACATTGCGCTGCTCCGGCGACACCGGCGCGCGCAGCCACAGCGCGCATTGCGTCGGCTTCAGCGTCACCGCGTTGATCGCCGAGATCAGCGCAGTGGCGGCGATCACCAGCGCGAACTGCTGATACATCTTGCCGGTGAGCCCGGAGATCGCGGCCGCCGGCAGGAACACAGCCATCAGCACCAGCGTGATGCCGATGATCGGGCCGAACAGCTCCGACATCGCCTTGACCGCGGCTTCGCGGCTCGACATCCCGCCGGCGATGTGCCGGGACACGCCTTCGACGATGACGATGGCGTCGTCGACGACGATGCCGATCGCCAGCACCAGCGCGAACAGGCTGGTGGTGTTGACGGTGAAGCCCATCGCCGCCATCGCCGCGAATGCGCCGATGATTGTCACCGGCACGGTGGTGGCGGGCACCAGCATCGCCCGCCAGTCCTGCAGGAACATCAGGATCACCAACAGCACCAGCACGGCGGCGATGATCAGCGTCTCATAGACCTCGTCGACCGAGGCGGTGATGAACTTGGTGCTGTCGAACGACACCTTGTAGTCGAGACCGGTCGGGAACGCGCCGGCCATCTCCTTCATCTTGGCGTTGACCGCTTGCGCCACCGACAGCGCGTTGGCGCCGGTCAGCAGCGAGATCGCGATCGCAGCCGAGGGCTTGCCGTCGAGCGTTGCGGTCTGGCCGTAGGACGAGGCGCCGAGTTCGACCCGGCCGATGTCGCCGATCCGCACCAGCTTGCCGCCGCCCTGGTCGATCGCCTTGACCACGATCTTCTCGAAATCGGTGGCCTCGTTGAAGCGGCCGACGACGTCCAGCGCGTACTGAAAATTGACGATCGATGGTGCCGGCGGGCCGCCGACCAGGCCGGCGGTGACCTGGTTGCTCTGCTGCTGCACGGCGCTGACCACGTCGCTCGGCGTCAGGCCGTAGCTCTGCAGCTTGTCTGGATCGAGCCAGATCCGCATCGCATACGAGCCGGAGCCGAGCACCGAGACGTCGCCGACGCCGGGCAGCCGCGCCAGCTCGTTCTGGATGTTGATCTTGGCGTAGTTGGAGAGGAACAGATTGTCGTAGCGGCCGTCCGCAGAATACAGGCTGACGAACTGCAGGATCGAGGTCGACTTCTTCTTGACGTTGAGGCCCTGGGTCGAGACCGAGGCCGGTAGTTGCGCGGTCGCCAGCGACACCCGGTTCTGCACCAGCACCTGCGCCATGTTCGGATCGGTGCCGATGTCGAAGGTGACGACCAGATTGTAGCTGCCGTCGCTGGCGCTGGTCGACTGCATGTAGATCATGCCCTCGACGCCATTGACCTGCTGCTCGATCGGCAGCGCCACCGAATCCATCACGGTGCGGGCGCTGGCCCCCGGATAGCTCGCCGAGACGGACACCGTCGGCGGCACCACATCGGGATATTGCGACACCGGCAGCCGCAGCAGAGCCAGGGCGCCGAGCAGGATGATCAGGAAGGCGAGGGTGTTGGACAGCACCGGCCGTTCGATGAAGAAGCGCGAGAACATGGGCAACGCCTCGTGAGGGTCGATCGGATCAGGGTTTCGCGGCGCCGGATTGGGCTCCAGGGCTCAGCGCGGCGGGCGCCGGGGGCGGCGCGGTCGGGGCGGCCGCCATGGTCCCCGCCACCGGCGCCACTGTGTTGCCGGCGATGGCGCGCTGGATCGCGCCGATCACCACCCGGTCGTCGGCCTTCAATCCCTTGGTGATGACGCGGAGCTGCCCCTCCTGCGGCCCGAGCGTGACCTGGCGCTGCTCCACCACGTCTCCGGCGCCGACAACCATGACATAGCTGCCGGTCTGGTTCGACATCACCGCGGTGTCGTTGATCAGCAGCGCGTCGTCGAGCTTGCCGACCGCGACCCGGACCCGGACGAACAGGCCGGGCACCAGTGCCACGTCCCCGTTCGGCAGCGAGCCGCGGAGCTGCAGGGTGCCGGTGGCCGGATCGACCTGCGGCGCGATGTAGTCGACCTTGCCGGCGTATGGGAACGTGGTGTCGGACGACAGCGCGACCTCGATCGGCAGCTCCAGCCGCTCTTCGCGCATATCCTTCAGCGTCTTGCCGCGCTTGGCGAGCGCGTCACGCAAGGCGATCTGCTGCTGCTCGGTGATGTTGAAATAGACGTAGAGCGGATCGACCTGAAGGATGGTGGCGAGCTTGGTGGCGCCGGCCGAGCCGACCAGGGTGCCGACGTTCACCAGGCGGCGCGTGACGACGCCGTCGAACGGCGCCGCCACCGTGGTGTAGCCGAGCGAGGTCTTGGCCAGCGCCAGCGACGCCTGGGCGGCGGCGACCTGGGCGTTGGCGGCGGCCAGATTGGTTTGGGCGTCGTCGACATTGCGCTGCGAGGCGACGTCCTTCTGGCCGAGGATTGCCTGCCTGTCGGCTTCGCGCTGGGCGTTGGCCTGCTTGGCCTTGGTACCGTCGAGCTGCGCCTGCTGCAGGTCGACCTGGGCCTGGTATTGCGCGCGCTCGATCTTGAACAGCACGCGATCCTTCCTGACCGCTTCACCGTCGAGATAGTCGATACTCTCGATAAAGCCCTGCACCCGCGCTTCGAGATCGACCGAGGCGACCGGCGCGGTGTTGCCGGTGAATTCCGCATACAGCGTCACCGGCGCCTGGGTCGGCTTGGCCACCGTGACCTTCGCCGGTGGCGGCGCGGCGTATGTATTCTGCTCCTTGCAGGCACCGAGGAGCATGGGCGCGCCCGCGATCAGCGTGACAATCCCGATCCTTCGAGCAGACGCCAAAGATACGAAGCGGGCGCAAATCATCCGAGCTCTCCGTGTCGCGCGCAGGCATGACCGTGCGGCACGGGAAGTCAGAACTGATTCCAGGGTGGCGGTCCAACGATTGAGACAAAATCGCGGCCGCTATGCGCGTCGTCGCGCGATGCAGCCGCTCGCTGCGATGCGTCTGCTACGCCTGCTGTTCGAAGATCGTCGCCAGTTGCACGATGGTCTCGACGGCCTTTTCCATGTCCTGGCGGCTGACCCATTCGAGTCGTGAGTGGAAGGCGTGCTCACCGGCGAACACGTTGGGGCAGGGCAGGCCCATGAACGACAGCCGGGCGCCATCGGTGCCGCCGCGGATCGCGCTGGTGACCGGGATGAGGCCGGCGCGGCGGATCGCTTCGCGGGCGTTCTCGACCAGCTCGGGATGACGGTCGAGCACCTGTTTCATGTTGCGATATTGCGGCTGGATCTCGATCTTGGCGCGCGAGCGCGGATAGTCGAGCATCACCTGCTCGACGATGCTCTGCAGCAGCAGCTCCTTGTCCCTCAGCCCGGTCTCGGTGAAGTCGCGGACGATGAATCCGATGCTGGCCTTCTCCAGCGTGCCGCTGATTCCGATCGGATGCAGGAAACCTTCGCGGCCTTCGGTGGTCTCCGGCGAGCAGCCGGTCTTGGGCAGCCGCTCGACGATCGCAGCGGCGATCTTGATGGCGTGCTCGATCTTGCCCTTGGCGAATCCCGGATGGGCGCTGACGCCCTCGATGGTGATCACCGCGCTGTCCGCCGAGAAGGTCTCGTCCTCGACATGGCCGGCGCTCTCGCCGTCCATGGTGTAGGCGAATTCGGCGCCGAGCTTTTTCAGATCGACCTTGTCGACGCCACGACCGATTTCTTCGTCCGGGGTGAACAGGATCTTAAGCGTGCCGTGCTTGATCTCGGGATGCGCCAGCAGAAACCGCGCCGCATCCATGATCTCGGCGATCCCGGCCTTGTTGTCGGCGCCGAGCAGGGTGGTGCCGTCGCTGGTGACGATGTCGTGGCCGATTTGATCCGACAGCGCCGGATGCTCGGCGCGCCGAATCACCTGGGTCGCATCGCCCGGCAGAACGATGTCGCCGCCCTGATAATTCTTCCACACCTGCGGTTTGACGCCGGCTCCTGAACAATCGGGCGAGGTGTCCATGTGGGCGCAGAAACAGATCACCGGAACGTTTGGCTTGGCCGAGGTCGCCGGAATCGTCGCGTAGACGTAGCCGTGCTGGTCGAGATGCGCGTCGGCGAGGCCCAGTTCGCGTAGCTCCTCCGCCAGCAGCGCGCCGAGATTCTTCTGCTTCTCGGTGGAGGGGCAGGTATCGGAATCCGGATCCGACTGGGTGTCGATGGTGACGTAGCGGAGGAAACGCTCCAACACGGTGAAGTCGAAGTTAATCGCGGTCACATCCGAACTCCCTGCAGGCTCGCAAACACCGCGGCGTGGCGATCAAGCGCGTTCGGTCGCGAGCTTTCCTGTTGATATCTCGTCCTGGTGTGACGCGCGACCGCACCCGAAACGTCTGCCGGGCGTCTGACAAAGAAACGGCAGGCGGGGCGGGTGCCCAAGCCTGCCGTTCTTCAATCTGAACTGGAGCCCGCTCCGATCGAATCGGGAACCGGACCCCAGCGCCGCGCGGGACGAGCTTGATTCTAGCGATCCGGAAGGCCGGACGCCCGAACCGATGACCCGGGAAGCAGGATCAGATCGCTTCCTTCAGCTCCTTGGCGGCGCGGAACGCCACCTTCTTGCTGGCCTTGATCTGGATCTGCTCGCCGGTGGCCGGGTTGCGGCCCATGCGGGCGGCGCGCTTGCGGACCTGGAGAATGCCGAGGCCGACGATGCGGATGCGCTCGCCCTTCTTCAGGTGCTTGGTGATGCGGGTCACCATGTCGCCGAGAATGGCTTCGGTCTGCTTCTTCGACAGCTCGTGCTCTTCGGCGAGCGCTGCTGCGAGATGCTTCAGGGTCACCGTCGCCGGCGTTGCGGATTTGGCAACTGCTTTCTTCGCCATATAGCCCTCCTGCTGTTGTGTGGCGGCTTAGAAACTAAGACGTAGCAGGGCTTAGACGATTCGGGTGGGCGCTGCCTACGTCGTTTGCCCCGTAAACAGCGCATTATTTGCATCTGGGTGTCGAAAAATGCCTCCATTAAAGGAGAAATCGAGCTATCCGCACGAGAATGGGATTCTCTGGGCGCAACCCGCTTGACTTGGGTCTGCGCTCCCTTTAATCGACCGCCTGCGCGGTTGATGCAAACCACGCGGGAGTAGCTCAGTTGGTTAGAGCGCCGGCCTGTCACGCCGGAGGTCGCGGGTTCGAGCCCCGTCTCTCGCGCCATTTCGCCGATATCGGCATTTGGCGACACCGCGATTTCCCCAGAGCAAAACCTCACAACAGAACAAGTGACCCGGAACGCCTGCCGCGTGTGTTCGTTGCCGGATAGGCTGGCCGGCGGTCAGCTTCGATCGCCTTGATTGTTGCGGAACTGCGATCGGCCTGAGCCGTCTCGCGTGGGCATGGGACTTGTCCGCCAGAGCTGCCCTGGTTTTGGGAAGTGAAGGCTTCGGCCGCCGCGAAATGCAGAAGGCCGCGCAATGGCGGCCTCTCTCAACACTGTGTTACCGCCGATGCGCGGCGATGAGCTCAGTGCTATCTCACCGTCGACTGGCCGGAATCGGTCACAGCGATCTGCTTGGTTGCCTTGATGACGTGGGCGGTTTGGCTGTCGCTCGCGGTGGTGCGGGCCGTGATCCCGAGTGTGGCTACGCTGATACCTGCGATGAGGGCTACCACCACGATCTTCAGGTGGGTCGCACGATCTGCTGAATGCAAGGAGTGATTCATCGCTGCCTCCGCGCGGCGCTTGTTGTTGCCGCGTCGACAAACCGACGATAGCCTTGCGTGTGTTTCAGGAAAGTTTCGCCGGTTCCGAAAATGGTTTCGTGCCCGGGCCGTATGGTTTCCAAGGGATTGAGACGATCGAATGTGAATGATGAGTCACGAATTCGTACCGATAGGCGCCGGATGCATGGGGAATCCCTCGGTCTTGCCCCAGCTTGGCTTGCGCCCCCTGTTGCACTGCGCTAAGCGGTAGAACAATTCAAATGCGAACGAGTCTGCGGCAGCGCAACAAGCCGTGGGGTTAGGGAACGGGATGAGCGGCATTCTGTCTAACTATCTGCCAATCGTCGTTTTTATCATCGTTGCGGCGGGTCTCAGCCTCGCCTTGCTGGTCGCCCCATTCGCTGTGGCGTACCAGCAGCCGGATCCTGAAAAGCTCTCGGCATATGAATGCGGATTCAATGCTTTCAGCGATGCCCGCATGAAATTCGACGTCAGATTCTACCTCGTCGCCATTCTGTTCATCATCTTCGACCTCGAAGTCGCATTTCTGTTTCCGTGGGCGGTGGCCTTCGGCAAGCTGGGCGCGACTGGCTTCTGGTCAATGATGGTGTTCCTCGGCGTCCTGACCGTCGGCTTTGCCTACGAATGGAAGAAGGGCGCGCTGGAATGGGATTGAGGCCTGAGACGATGCAGCCGACGCCGTCGCAACATCCGGTTGGCGCGCAGCCGCTGATCGCGCGGCCCGCAACCGGCATCATCGACCCCAGCACCGGCAAGCCGGTCGGGGCGAACGATCCGTTCTTTCTCAATGTGAACCGCGAGCTCTCCGACAAGGGATTCTTCGTCGCCGCGACCGATGATCTGATCACCTGGGCGCGCACCGGCTCGCTGATGTGGATGACGTTCGGTCTGGCGTGCTGCGCGGTCGAGATGATGCAGCTCTCGATGCCGCGCTACGACGCCGAGCGCTTCGGCTTCGCGCCGCGCGCGTCGCCGCGGCAGTCCGACGTGATGATCGTCGCCGGAACGCTGACCAACAAGATGGCCCCGGCGCTACGCAAGGTCTACGATCAGATGCCGGAGCCGCGCTACGTGATCTCGATGGGGTCGTGCGCCAACGGCGGCGGTTACTATCATTATTCGTATTCCGTGGTGCGTGGCTGCGACCGCATCGTTCCAATCGACATCTATGTGCCCGGCTGTCCGCCCACCGCCGAAGCGCTGCTGTACGGCGTGATGCTGTTGCAGAAGAAGATTCGTCGAACCGGCACTATCGAACGCTGAAAAAGGCTGTTTCATGGACGACAACGGGCTCGACACCCTGGGTCAGACGATCGTCGGCGCCTTGCCGGGAATCGCGACCGGTCATTCTGTCGCGTTCGGTCAGCTCACGCTGACCGTCGATGCCGGCAAGATCGTGGAGGTGATGCGGCTGCTGCGCGACGATCCGCGCTTCCGCTTCATCAGCTTCATCGACATGACGGCGGTCGACTATCCCGGCCGCGCCGAGCGATTCGAGATCGTCTACCACCTGCTGTCGCCGAAGCTGAACGAGCGGGTGCGGGTCAAAGCGGAGGTCGGCGAGACCACGCTGGTGCCCTCGATCATCGATGTATTCCCCGGCGCCGATTGGTTCGAGCGCGAAGCCTACGATCTTTACGGCATCATCATTACCGGCCATCCCGACATGCGCCGGCTGCTGACCGACTACGGCTTCGACGGTCACCCGCTGCGCAAGGATTTTCCGCTCTCCGGCTTCGTCGAGGTTCGCTACGACGACGACCAGAAGCGAGTCGTCTACGAGCCGGTGCGGCTCAATCAGGAATTCCGTAAGTTCGATTTCCTATCGCCCTGGGAAGGTGCTGACTATCCGGTTCTTCCCGGAGACGAGAAGGCGGGAGTGAAGTCGTGACGTCATTCGCCATTTGCTATTCGCAACTCGCCAGCAAGCGGAGCTTGCCCAATGGCTGACGCTGCTACTCCGGACGCGCCCAGCGTCCGCAACTTCACCATCAATTTCGGTCCGCAGCATCCGGCGGCGCACGGCGTGCTGCGGCTGGTGCTCGAGCTCGACGGCGAAGTGGTGGAACGGGTCGATCCGCATATCGGCCTGTTGCATCGTGGCACCGAGAAGCTGATCGAAGCCAAGACCTATCTGCAGGCGATTCCGTATTTCGATCGGCTCGATTACGTCGCTCCGATGAACCAGGAGCACGCCTTCTGCCTCGCGGTGGAGAAGCTGCTCGGGATCGCGGTGCCGCGCCGCGCTCAGTTGATCCGCGTGCTGTACGCCGAGATCGGCCGCATCCTGTCGCATCTGCTCAACGTCACCACGCAGGCGATGGACGTCGGCGCGTTGACCCCGCCGCTGTGGGGCTTCGAAGAGCGCGAAAAGCTTATGATGTTCTACGAGCGCGCCTCCGGCAGCCGGATGCACGCGGCGTATTTCCGCGTCGGCGGCGTGCATCAGGATCTGCCGCCGAAGCTGATCGAGGATATCGACGCCTGGTGCGACGCGTTTCCGGCCGTGGTCGACGATCTCGACCGGCTGCTCAGCGACAACCGCATCTTCAAGCAGCGCAACGTCGACATCGGCGTGGTCACGCTCGATCAGGCCTGGGCCTGGGGATTCTCCGGCGTGATGGTGCGCGGCTCCGGCGCTGCCTGGGATTTGCGCAAGTCGCAGCCCTACGAGTGCTACGCCGAGCTCGATTTCGAAGTGCCGATCGGCAAGAACGGCGACTGCTACGATCGCTATCATATCCGCATGGAAGAGATGCGGCAGTCGGTGCGGATCATGAAGCAGTGTATCGCCAGGCTGCGTGCGCCGGACGGGCAGGGACCGGTCGTGGTCGACGACCACAAGATCTTCCCGCCGCGGCGCGGAGAGATGAAGCGCTCGATGGAAGCGCTGATCCATCACTTCAAGCTGTACACCGAGGGCTTCCACGTCCCGGCCGGCGAGGTCTATGTCGCGGTCGAGGCGCCGAAGGGCGAGTTCGGCGTGTTTCTGGTGTCCGATGGCACCAACAAGCCGTACAAGTGCAAGGTCCGGGCGCCGGGCTTTGCGCATCTTCAAGCGATGGACTTCCTCAGCCGCGGTCACCTGCTGGCGGACGTCTCGGCGATCCTCGGTTCGCTCGACATCGTGTTCGGAGAGGTCGATCGGTGAACGCGCCCGGGCCCATTCAGTTCGACCGCGCTACCGGCGCTCTCGAGGGCGCAGGTGCTCTCGAGCGCATGGCGGCGTGTGCGCTGGTGATGGGCGCGAGGGTGTCGTCGACGTTTTCGTATCGCGGCTACAACGCCGCGGCCAATTTGATGCGCAAGGCGCTGCCGGAGCGCGACATCGCGATCAGGCTCAATCCCGACGCCACCTTCGTGTTCCCCTACGGCGACGGCTATTGGAGCAAGCTGCTGCAGCGCGATTACTCTTATGAGATCGAGCTGGACCTGCTGTTCCGCGATGCGGCCGATATCGATTTCACGTTCGTCGATTGCGGCGCCAATTACGGCTACTGGTCGGTGCTGGTGTCGAGTGCGCCGTTCGGCGCGCACCGCACGCTGGCGATCGAGCCGTCGAGCCAGAATTTCGCCCGGCTGGTGCAAAATGCCAAGGTCAACGGCGATCGGTTCGCGGTGATGAAATGCGCGGTCGGCGCCGCCCGCGGCACCGCCAGACTGTCCGGTACCAAGCACGAGGCGTTCAGCATCGTCGGCAAGCCCGGTGCCGGCGGCGAGGACGTGCCGGTGATCCGGCTCGACGACCTGATCGACGACGGCCATCTGCCGCGCGGCGGCAAGTACATCGTCAAGCTCGACGTCGAGGGGGTCGAGATCGACGCGATTCGCGGCGGCGAACGGCTGCTGGCGGAAGACACTGCGATCCTGTGCGAGGAGCATGGCAGCGACCGCGATCACACCGTTTCGCGCTACATCCTCGAACATACCCCGCTGAAGCTGGTCGTGTACGACCCGCAAAGCAATCGCTACGAGGCCGTGGTCGATCTCGGCATTCTCGACCGGATCAAGGTCGCGTCGAATGTCGGCTACAACGTCGTCGGAACCGCGAGCGCGTTCTGGCAGGCCCGAATCCAACACCTGAATGCGAGCGTGGCGCAGCGCTCGGCGAGAAACTGAGCATGTCCGTTCGTCGTCTGGCACCGAAAGAGCTGCAACCCGAGAGCTTCGCGTTCACCGCGGAGAATCTCGCCTGGGCGCAGAAGGAGATCACCAAATATCCGCCCGGACGGCAGTTCTCGGCGGTGATCGCGATCATGTGGCGGGCGCAGGAGCAGTGCGGCGGCTGGCTGCCGGAAGCGGCGATCCGCGCTGTGGCCGACATGCTCCAGATGCCTCATATCCGCGCCCTGGAAGTCGCGACGTTCTACACCATGTTCCAGCTCAACCCGGTCGGCAAGAAAGCCCACGTCCAGGTCTGCGGCACCACGCCGTGCCGGCTGCGGGGCGCCGGCGAGCTGATCGAGGTCTGCAAGAACCGGATTCATCACGACCCGTTCCATCTGTCCGCCGACGGCGACTTCTCCTGGGAGGAGGTCGAGTGCGCCGGCGCCTGCGTGAACGCGCCGATGGTGCAGATTTTCAAGGACGTCTACGAGGATCTGACGCCGGAGACCTTGAACAAGGTGCTCGACGGTTTTGCCAGTGGTCACCCGCCGCAGCCGGGTCCGCAGAACGGCCGACAGCATGCGGCGCCGATCACCGGACCGACGACCCTGAAGACGGGTGGTATCAACGTAGCGCCTATTGACGCCAACGGGCCAGCTTTGACCGACGACGAAGCGAAGCGGCCCGGGGCGGCGGCCAATGTTCAGGAACGCCCGGCGCCGAAGCCGCCGGCCGCCGACGCCACCGAGAAGAACCCGCCATGACGACGAACGCCCCTGCGGGGCGCGCCGTCGCGGAAAGCGTGAGAGCCATGCCGACCCCGATCTACATCCTGCTGCACGGTGTCGCCGCCGCAGCTTTCATATTTCTGCTGCAGCACTACGCGCTCGGTGCGACACTCCAATCGAGCCTGCTCTGGGCGCTGACCTTCGGGGGCTGCGCCATCGGGCTCGCTTACATGCAATCGAAACGCTGACAGGGAACGCCGCAAGCCATGCTGGACGACAAGGACCGCATCTTCCGGAACCTGTACGGTCTCGACGACTGGACGCTGAAGGGCGCGCGCCGTCGCGGCGCGTGGGAAGGCACCAAGGCGATCATCGACAAGGGCCGCGACTGGATCATCAACGAGATGAAGGCGTCGGGCCTGCGCGGCCGTGGCGGCGCCGGCTTCCCGACCGGCCTGAAATGGTCGTTCATGCCGAAGGACAATGCCGACGGCCGGCCGAGCTATCTGGTCGTCAATGCCGACGAGTCCGAGCCCGGCACCTGCAAAGACCGCGAGATCATGCGCCACGACCCGCACACGCTGGTCGAGGGCTGCCTGCTGGCGGGCTGCGCGATGGGCGCCCACACCGGCTACATCTACGTCCGCGGCGAATTCATCCGCGAGCGCGAGCGGCTGCAGGCGGCGATCGACCAGGCCTACGAGGCCAAGCTGATCGGCAAGGACAACGTCCACGGCTATCCGTTCGACCTCTACGTCGCGCACGGCGCCGGCGCTTACATCTGCGGTGAAGAAACCGCTCTGCTCGAGAGCCTCGAAGGCAAGAAGGGGCAGCCGCGGCTGAAGCCGCCATTCCCGGCGAACGTCGGTCTGTTCGGCTGCCCGACCACCGTCAACAACGTCGAGTCGATCGCGGTCGCGCCGGACATTCTTCGCCGCGGCGCGGCGTGGTTCTCGTCGATCGGCCGGCCCAACAACGTCGGCACCAAGCTCTACGGCATCTCCGGCCACGTCAACACGCCTTGCGTCGTCGAAGAAGCGATGGGCATTCCGTTCCGCGAACTGATCGAGAAGCACGGCGGCGGTATTCGCGGCGGCTGGGACAATCTGCTCGCGATCATTCCCGGCGGCGCGTCGTGTCCGCTGATCCCGGCGGCCGACTGTGAAGAGCTGATCATGGATTTCGACGGCACCCGTGCGGTGAAGTCGAGCTTCGGCACCGCCGGCGTCATCGTCATGGACAAGTCCACCGACGTGATCGCGGCGATCGCGCGCATCAGCTACTTCTTCAAGCACGAGAGCTGCGGCCAGTGCACGCCGTGCCGCGAAGGCACCGGCTGGATGTGGCGCGTGCTCGACCGCATGGTCGAAGGCCGCGCCCACAAGCGCGAAATCGACATGCTGCTGGAAGTGACCAAGCAGGTCGAAGGCCACACCATCTGCGCGCTCGGCGACGCCGCGGCCTGGCCGATCCAGGGCCTGATCCGCGCCTTCCGCCCGGAGATCGAGCGCCGCATCGACGATTTCTCGCGCAAGGCCACGCTCGACGATCAGGGCGTGCTCGATCCGGCGCACATGCAAGCGGCGGAGTGACTGCCATGATCAAGATCATCGTCGACGGCAAGGAAGTCGAAGTTCCGCCGGAATACACCCTGCTGCAGGCCTGCGAGTCGGCCGGCGCGGAAATTCCGCGGTTCTGTTACCACGAGCGGCTGTCGATCGCCGGCAACTGCCGGATGTGTCTGGTCGAGCTGAAGGGCACGCCGAAGCCGGTCGCGAGCTGCGCCTGGGGCGTGCGCGACTGCCGTCCGGGCCCGAACGGCGAACCGCCGGAAGTCTCGACCAAGTCGCCGATGGTCAAGAAGGCCCGCGAGGGCGTGATGGAGTTCCTGCTGATCAACCATCCGCTCGACTGCCCGATCTGCGATCAGGGCGGCGAGTGCGACCTGCAGGACCAGGCGATGGGCTACGGCGTCGACCAGAGCCGGTTCGCCGAGAACAAGCGCGCCGTCGAGGACAAGTATCTCGGCGTGCTGGTCAAGACCTCGATGAACCGCTGCATCCAGTGCACCCGCTGCGTGCGCTTCGCGGCGGAAATCTGCGGCGTGCCGGAGATGGGCGCGATCGGCCGCGGCGAGGACATGGAGATCACCACCTATCTGGAGAAGGCGCTCACGTCCGAGCTGCAGGGCAATCTGGTGGACATCTGCCCGGTCGGCGCGCTGACCTCGAAGCCCTATGCGTTCGCGGCGCGGCCCTGGGAGCTCGGCAAGACCCAGTCGGTCGACGGGATGGACGGCGTCGGTTCGGCGATCCGGGTCGACACCCGCGGCCGCGAGGTGATGCGGATTCTGCCGCGCGTCAACGAGGCGATCAACGAGGAGTGGATCTCCGACAAGACCCGCCACGTGGTCGACGGCCTGCGCACCCAGCGGCTTGACCGGCCCTACGTCCGCGAGGGCGGCAAGCTGAAGCCGGCGAGCTGGCCGCAGGCGTTCGCCGCGATCAAGGCCAGGCTCGACGGCACCTCGGCCAAGAAGATCGGCGCGATCGCCGGCGACCTCGCCGCGGTCGAGGAGATGTTCGCGCTGAAGCAGTTGCTCGCCAAGCTCGGCTCGGCGAACGTCGCGGCGCAGAACGTCGCTGCGTTCGATCCGAAGGCCGGCCGGGCCGGCTACATCTTCAATCCGGGGATCGCCGGGATCGAGCAGGCCGACGCGGTGCTGATCATCGGCTCTGATCCGCGCAAGGAGGCGGCGATCGTCAATGCCCGCATCCGCAAGCGCTGGCGCGCCAGCGGCATGCCGATCGGGCTGATCGGCGAGCAGGCGGAGCTGACCTATCACTACGATTATCTCGGCGCCGGCACCGACACGCTGAACGATCTGATCGCCGGCAAGCACGGCTTCGCCGAAACCCTGAAGAACGCCAAGCACCCGATCATCCTGGTCGGCGCGGCCGCGACCGCGCGGCGCGACGGCGCGGCGATCCTGTCGCTGGCGGCCAAGCTCGCCGCCGACGTCGGCGCGCTCGACGACGGCTGGAACGGCTTCGCGGTGCTGCATCCGGCGGCTTCCAGTGTCGGTGCGCTCGACATCGGCTTCGTACCGGGTGCGGGCGGGCTGGGCGCGGCGGAGATGGCCACGGCTGGCGGCGTCGACGTGCTGTTTTCGCTCGGCGCCGACGAGGTCAAGGTGCCGGACGGCGCGTTCGTGGTCTATATCGGCACTCACGGCGATCGCGGCGCGCACCGCGCCGACGTGATCCTGCCGGGCGCCGCCTACACCGAGAAGTCCGGTATCTACGTCAACACCGAAGGCCGCGTGCAGATCGCCAACCGGGCGTCGTTCCCTCCGGGCGATGCGCGCGAGGACTGGGCGATCCTGCGGGCGCTGTCGGAGGCGCTCGGCGCCAAGCTGCCCTACGACTCGCTGGCGGCGCTGCGCAAGGCGATGTTCGCCGAGGTGCCGCATCTGATGCGGATCGACCAGATCGAGGCCGGCGATCCGGCCGATCTGCGCAAGCTGGCGAGCGCCGGCGGCAGCGTCGAGAAGACGCCGTTCAAGCCGGCGATCGCCGATTTCTACATGACCAACCCGATCGCGCGGGCGTCCGCGGTGATGGCGGAGTGCTCCCGCCTGGCGTCGGGGCAATTGCTGACGGCGGCGGAGTAGGCGGGACCCATGGCTGAATTCTTCGCGACCAACCTGTGGCCGCTGCTCATCGTGATCGGGCAGAGCGTGCTGCTGTTGGTCATCCTCCTGATCGCGATCGCCTACATCCTGCTCGCCGACCGCAAGATCTGGGCGGCGGTGCAGATCCGGCGCGGCCCGAACGTGGTCGGACCGTGGGGCCTGCTGCAATCGTTCGCCGACCTGCTGAAATTCGTCGTCAAGGAGCCGACCATTCCGGACGGCGCCAACAAGGGCCTGTTCCTGCTGGCGCCGCTGGTGACCTGCGTACTGGCGCTCGCCGCCTGGGCGGTGATCCCGGTGAATGCCGGATGGGTGATCGCCGACATCAATGTCGGCGTGCTGTACATCCTCGCGGTGTCGTCACTGTCGGTGTACGGCATCATCATGGCCGGCTGGTCGTCGAACTCGAAGTATCCGTTCCTCGCCGCGCTGCGCTCGGCGGCGCAGATGGTGTCCTACGAAGTCTCGATCGGTTTCGTGGTGATCTGCGTGCTGCTGTGCGTCGGTTCGCTGAACCTGACCGCGATCGTCGAGGCGCAGGACGGCAAATGGGGCATGCTCGGCTGGTACTGGCTGCCGCTGTTCCCGATGTTCGTGGTGTTCTACGTCTCGGCGCTGGCCGAAACCAACCGCCCGCCGTTCGACCTCGTCGAAGCGGAATCGGAACTGGTCGCCGGCTTCATGGTCGAATACTCGTCGACCCCGTACCTGCTGTTCATGCTCGGCGAATACGTGGCGATCGTCACGATGTGCGCGATGGGCACGATCCTGTTCCTGGGCGGCTGGCTGCCGCCGGTGCCTTACGCTCCCTTCACCTGGGTGCCGGGCATCGTCTGGTTCTCGCTGAAGCTGCTGTTCATGTTCTTCCTGTTCGCGATGGCGAAGGCGATCGTGCCGCGCTACCGCTACGACCAGTTGATGCGGCTGGGCTGGAAGGTGTTCCTGCCGCTGTCGCTGGCGATGGTGGTGATCGTGGCGGCCGTGCTGCAGTTCGCCGGCCTGGCACCGAAATGAGGCTTTGATGAACGTCACCGCTGCCGCCCGTTCGTTGCTTCTGACCGAGTTCGTATCGGCGTTCTTTCTCGCCATGCGTTACTTCTTCAAACCAAAGCCGACGATCAATTATCCTTTCGAGAAGAATCCGATTTCGCCGCGGTTCCGCGGCGAGCACGCGCTGCGCCGTTATCCCAACGGCGAGGAGCGCTGCATCGCCTGCAAGCTGTGCGAGGCGATCTGCCCGGCGCAGGCGATCACCATCGAGGCCGGTCCGCGCCGCAACGACGGCACCCGCCGCACGGTGCGCTACGACATCGACATGGTGAAGTGCATCTATTGCGGGTTCTGCCAGGAGGCGTGCCCGGTCGACGCGATCGTCGAAGGGCCTAATTTCGAATTCGCCACCGAGACGCGCGAAGAATTGTACTACGACAAGGCCCGTCTGCTGGCCAACGGCGATCGCTGGGAACGCGAGATCGCCAAGGCCATCTCCCTCGACGCGCCGTACCGGTGAGCTGACGCCATGTCGATGCCCGTCCTGTTCTTCTATCTCTACGCCGGGGTGGCGATCGCCGCAGCGGTGATGGTGGTGTTCGCCCGCAACCCGGTGCACTCCGCGCTGTTCCTGATCCTGGTGTTCGTCAACGCCGCCGGCATGTTCGTGCTGATGGGCGCCGAATTCCTGGCGATGATCCTGATCGTGGTCTATGTCGGCGCCGTCGCGGTGCTGTTCCTGTTCGTGATCATGATGCTCGACGTCGACTACAGCGAGCTTCGCGAGGGGTTCCTGGAATATCTGCCGTTCGGCCTGTTGATCGGCGTGATCTTCCTCGCCGAACTGTTGCTGCTGGCCGGCGGCTGGGTGATCAGCCCGACCGTCACCAAGACGGTCACGGCGCCGATCCCGGCCGATGTCTCCAATACCGAGGCACTCGGTCTGGTGCTCTACACCCGCTACATCCATTACTTCCAGGTATCGGGCATGATCCTGCTGGTGGCGATGGTCGGCGCGATCGTGCTGACGCTGCGCCACAAGAAGAAGGTCAAGCGGCAGGACATCGCCGCGCAGAACGCCCGCTCCAAGGAGACCGCGATGGCGATCCGCCACGTCAAGACGGGGCAGGGCCTGTCCGACAACGATGCTTCGGAGTGGGTGCGATGAACGAGATCGGGCTGGGCCATTTTCTCTCGGTCGCCGCGGTGCTGTTCACGCTCGGCACCGTCGGGATCTTCCTGAACCGCAAGAACGTCATCATCATCCTGATGTCGATCGAGTTGATGCTGCTCGCCGTCAACATCAACCTGGTGGCGTTCTCGATCTTTCTCAATGACATCGTCGGGCAGGTGTTCGCACTGTTGGTGCTGACCGTGGCCGCGGCAGAGGCCGCGATCGGCCTCGCGGTTCTGGTGGTGTTCTTCCGCAACCGCGGCACCATCGCGGTGCAAGATATCAACTTGATGAAGGGCTAGGGCATGATCGGCAATCGATTGCGGATTGACGGCATCGTCCGGGGGCTGAAGGCGCGCGCATGATCCAGGCTATCGTATTCCTGCCGCTGATCGGCGCGCTGATCGCCGCCGTCATAGCGCTGGTGGGCGCCCACGCCCGTAACCCGAGCGGCGACACCGTCGAGCATCACGATGATCACGGCCATGGCCATGACGCCCACGCGGCGCACGGCCATGACGCCCATGCGCATGCCGCCCATGGTCACGACGACCACGCGCACGACGATCACGCCCACGGCCCGGTCGAACCGGCCGCAGCCGGTTCGCGGCTCGCCGAGATCGTCACCACGACGCTGCTGCTGATTTCCTGCGCGCTGTCGTGGGTGACTCTGGTCGACGTCGGCTTCATGCAGCACGATTCACGCGTGGCGCTGTTGCCGTGGATCAATTCCGGCGAACTCCAGGTCTCCTGGACGCTGCGAGTCGACACCCTGACCGCAGTGATGCTGGTGGTGGTGACGACGGTATCGTCGCTGGTCCACCTGTATTCGATCGGCTACATGCACGAGGATCCGCATCGGCCGCGGTTCTTCGGCTATCTGTCGCTGTTCACCTTTGCGATGCTGATGCTGGTGACCGCCGACAATCTGCTGCAACTGTTCTTCGGCTGGGAAGGCGTCGGCCTCGCCAGCTATCTGCTGATCGGATTCTGGTATCAGAAGCCCTCGGCCAACGCCGCTGCCATCAAGGCCTTCGTGGTCAACCGCGTCGGCGATTTCGGGTTCCTGCTCGGCATTTTCGCGTTGTTCGTGCTGGTCGGCTCGACCGACTTCGACACCATCTTCGCCGCCGCGCCGGGCCTGACCGGAAAGACCATCAACTTCTTCGGCTGGCACGCCGACGCGCTGACGCTGATCTGCCTGTTCCTGTTCATGGGCGCGATGGGCAAGTCCGCGCAGTTCCTGCTGCACACCTGGCTGCCGGACGCGATGGAAGGCCCGACTCCGGTGTCGGCGCTGATCCACGCCGCCACCATGGTCACCGCCGGCGTGTTCATGGTCGCGCGGATGTCGCCGGTGTTCGAACTGGCCCCGGACGCCCAGGCCGTAGTGATGTTCTTCGGCGCCACCACCGCGTTCTTCGCCGCGACCATCGGTCTGGTGCAGAACGACATCAAGCGGATCGTGGCGTATTCGACCTGCTCACAGCTCGGCTACATGTTCGTGGCGATGGGGGCGGGGGCTTACTCGGTCGGCATGTTCCACCTGTTCACCCACGCCTTCTTCAAGGCGCTGCTGTTCTTGGGCGCCGGCTCGGTGATCCACGCGATGCACCACGAGCAGGACATCCGCAACATGGGCGGCCTGAAGGACCGGATCCCGTTCACCTATGCGGTGATGCTGATCGGCACCCTGGCGCTGACCGGTTTCCCGCTGACCGCCGGTTATTTCTCCAAGGACGCGATCATCGAAGCGGCGTTCGTCTCGAAGAATCCGCTGGCGTTCTACGGCTTCCTGATGACCGTGGTGGCGGCGCTGCTCACCTCGTTCTATTCGTGGCGTCTGGTGTTCAAGACGTTCCACGGCGAGCCGCACGATCGCAAGCACTACCAGGCGGCACACGAGAGCCCGCTGGTGATGACGATCCCGCTGTTCGTACTGGCGTTCGGTGCGCTGGCGGCCGGCTATCCGTTCAAGGAGCTGTTCGCCGGCCACGGGGTCGAGGAATTCTTCCGGTCTTCTCTGAAGATGCATCCGCACATCATCGAGGAAATGCACCACATTCCCGCCTGGATCGCGCTGCTGCCGACGGTGATGATGGTGGTGGGCTTCCTGGTGTCGTGGCTGTTCTACATCCGCCGCCCGGACATTCCGGTGGAGCTCGCCGGCCAGCACCGGCTGCTCTACAAGTTCCTGCTCAACAAGTGGTACTTCGACGAGCTGTACGAGGTGATCTTCGTCCGTCCGGCGAAGTGGATCGGTCGGCAGCTCTGGAAGAAGGGCGACGGTCTGTTGATCGACGGGCTCGGGCCCGACGGCATCTCGGCCCGGGTGCTCGACGTCACCCGCGGCGTGGTTCGGATGCAGACCGGCTATCTCTATCACTACGCATTTGCGATGCTGATCGGCGTTGCCGGTCTGATCACCTGGTTCATCCTCGGCTTGGGGGGCCGGTAAATGTCGGCTTCGATCATGACCTGGCCGGTGCTGTCGGTCGTTACGTTTCTGCCGGTGCTCGGCGCGGCGCTGGTCTATCTGGCCCGCGGCGAGGACGAGGCGGCGCGGCGCAACGCCCGCTGGATCGCGCTGTGGACCACGCTGATCACCTTCGCGGTGTCGCTGCTGCTGGTATGGCACTTCGATCCGGCCAATCCGGGCTTCCAGTTCGTCGAGAAGGCGCCCTGGCTCGGCGCCACCATCACCTACCACATGGGGCTCGACGGCATTTCGCTGCCGCTGGTGATCCTGACCACCGCGATCATGCCGTTCTGCATCATCGCGAGCTGGCGCTCGGTGACGGTGCGGGTGCGCGAATACATGATCGCGTTCCTGATCCTCGAAACGCTGATGATCGGCACCTTCTCGGCGCTGGATCTGGTGCTGTTCTATCTGTTCTTCGAAGGCGGCCTGATCCCGATGTTCCTGATCATCGGCATCTGGGGCGGCCCGCGCCGGGTGTACGCGTCGTTCAAGTTCTTCCTGTACACGCTGCTCGGCTCGGTGCTGATGCTGCTGGCGATCATGGCGCTGTATTGGAACGCCGGGACGACCGACATCCCGACGCTGATGCGCACCCCGGTGCCGGGCGGGCTGCAGACCTGGGCATGGCTGGCGTTCTTCGCCTCGTTCGCGGTGAAGATGCCGATGTGGCCGGTGCACACCTGGCTGCCGGACGCCCACGTCGAGGCGCCCACCGCCGGCTCGGTCGTGCTCGCCGCGATCCTCTTGAAGATGGGCGGCTACGGCTTCCTGCGGTTCTCGCTGCCGATGTTCCCCGACGCCTCGGCGTATTTCGCGCCGCTGATCTACACTCTCTCGGTGATCGCGATCATCTACACCTCGCTGGTCGCGCTGATGCAGGAGGATATCAAGAAGCTGATCGCCTACTCGTCGGTGGCGCATATGGGCTTCGTCACCATGGGCATCTTCGCCGGCACCACTCAGGGCGTCGCCGGCGCGGTGTTCCAGATGATCAGCCACGGCATCGTGTCCGGCGCGCTGTTCCTCTGCGTCGGCGTGGTCTACGACCGGATGCACACCCGCGAGATCGCCGCCTATGGCGGGCTGGTCAACCGGATGCCGCTGTACGCGATGGTGTTCATGGTGTTCACCATGGCCAATGTCGGGCTGCCGGGCACGTCCGGTTTTGTCGGTGAATTCCTGACCCTGCTCGGCACCTTCCGCGTCAACGTTCCGACCGCGACGCTGGCCACCACCGGCGTGATCCTGTCGGCCGGTTATGCGCTGTGGCTGTACCGCAAGGTGGTGTTCGGAGCGATGACCAAGCCGGCACTCGCGTCCATCAAGGACTTGACCTGGCGCGAAGGGCTGATGCTGGCACCGCTGGTGGTGCTGACCATCCTGTTCGGCTTCTATCCGAAGCCGGTGCTCGATATGTCCGCTGCGTCCGTCCAGCAACTCGTCAACAACTACGCCGCCGCCGTGACTGCCGTGAAGGCAGCGGCGCTGCCGTGACCGGCAAGGACCGATCCCGATGAACTTTGAAACAGCCGGTTACCCGCTGCTGCCGATCCTGCCGGAACTCGTGCTGGTCGTAGGGGCGATGCTGCTCCTGATGCTCGGTGCGTTCCGCGGGCCGAAGTCCACCGGCACCATCACGGTGCTGGCGATTCTGCTGCTGCTCGCCACCGGCGCGCTGGAGCTGTTCGCGCTGCCGCCCGGCAGGCTGGTCACCTTCGGCGGCAGCTTCATCGTCGACGACTTCGCTCGCTTCCTCAAAGTGCTGGCGCTGATCGGTTCGGCGGTGACGCTGATCCTGTCGCTCGAAGTCCTGACCGACCCGTCGCGGCGGATGTTCGAATACGCCATCCTGGTGCTGCTGTCGTCGGCCGGCATGCTGCTGCTGATCTCGGCCGGCGACCTGATCATGCTGTATCTCGGCCTCGAGCTGATGAGTCTCGCGCTCTACGTCGTGGCAGCCAGCAACCGGAAGGACGCCAAGTCGAACGAAGCCGGCATGAAGTATTTCGTGCTCGGCGCGCTGTCGTCCGGCATGCTGCTGTACGGTGCTTCGCTGATCTACGGTTTCACCGGCACGGTCGAGTTCGCCGGCATCGCCGCGGCGGCCAAGGACGGCAACATCGGTCTGGTGTTCGGCCTCGTTTTCCTGCTCGCCGGCCTGTGCTTCAAGGTGTCGGCGGTGCCGTTCCACATGTGGACGCCGGACGTCTATGAAGGCGCGCCCACTCCGGTCACCGCATTCTTCGCCTCGGCGCCGAAGGTGGCGGGTTTGGCGATCTTCACCCGCGTCACGTTGACCGCGTTCCCCGGCATCGTGCCGCAGTGGCAGCAGATCGTGATCTTCGTGGCGATCGCCTCGATGGCGCTCGGCTCCTTCGCCGCGATCGGGCAGAAGAACATCAAGCGCCTGATGGCCTATTCGGCGATCGGCCATATCGGCTTCGCGCTGGTCGGCCTGTCGGCAGGCACCGTCGAAGGCGCGCAGGGCGTGATCGTTTACATCTCGATCTATGTCGCGATGACGCTCGGCGCCTTCGCGGTGATCCTGGCGATGCGTCGCAACGGCATGCACGTCGAGACTATCGCCGATTTTGCCGGCCTGTCGCGCACCAATCCGCCGCTGGCGTTCTTCTTTGCGATGCTGCTGTTCTCGCTCGCCGGCATTCCGCCGCTGGCCGGCTTCTTCGCCAAGTTCTACGTGTTCATGGCGGCGATCAAGGCCGGTCTGTTCGTGCTGGCGGTGATCGGCGTGGTCTGCAGCGTGGTGGGCGCCTACTATTATCTGGCGATCATCAAGACGATGTATTTCGACGAGCCTGCGCCCGGCATCGATCCGGTTCGGCCGGAGCTGCGCAGCGTGCTGATGGTCGCAGGCCTGTTCAACATGCTGTTCTTCATTTATCCGGCGCCGCTTGTGAACGCGGCGACGGCAGCCGCCAAGTCGCTGTTCTGAATGACGGCGATGCAGCTTGGATCCAAGGCGACGGCGGCGGGCTATCGGCTCGCCGCTTTCGATTCAGTAGGCTCGACCAACGCCGAAGCGCTGGCCCGGGCGCGGGCCGGGGAGGCGGGACCCGCCTGGTTCGTCACCACCGAGCAGACCGCCGGGCGTGGTCGCCGCCAGCGCGCCTGGGTGGCGCCGCGCGGTAATCTCGCCAGCAGCGTCCTCGAAGTGATGCGGGTGCCGCCCGGCACGGCCGCGACGCTCGGTTTCGCCGCGGGTCTCGCGCTCGAAGCTGCGCTGCAACAGGTCAGTCTCGAAGCCCGGGCACGATCGGGGACGGATTTCGGTTTCCGGCTGAAATGGCCGAACGACGTGCTGGCTTCGGGAAAGAAGCTCGCCGGCATCCTGCTCGAGGCCGAAAACGTCGGTGACCGGCTCGCCGTGGTGGTCGGGATCGGCACCAACGTCGTCGCGGCGCCGACCGATACGCCGTATCCGGCGGTATCTTTGCACGATCTCGGCATTGCGGTCAGCGCCGAGGATCTGTTCGCTGCATTGTCCGACGCATGGACCGAGCTGCGCGGCATCTGGGACGGTGGCCGCGGCTTTGCCGAGATTCGCCGGCGCTGGCTCGAGCGTGCCGCCGGCCTAGGCGAGCCGGTGTCGATCACGTCGGGCGACAGTGTCCTCGAAGGCGTGTTCGACAGCATCGACGACACCGGCTGTCTGATCGTGCGCACCACCGACGGAAGAAGGGTGCCGGTTTCGGCCGGCGACGTGTATTTCAGAAGCGTCGCATCGAAGGGAGCGGCGTGATGGCGCGTCCGGACGAGTTTACATTTGCACCGCTCGGCGGCGTCGGCGAGATCGGCATGAACCTGTCGATCTACGGCCTCGGCAATCGCCATCAGCGGAGCTGGCTGGCGGTCGATCTCGGCGTGTCGTTCGGCGACGAGGAGCATCTGCCCGGCATCGACCTGATCATGCCGGACATCCGTTTTCTCGAGAAAGAGAAGAAGAACCTGGTCGGGCTGGTGCTGACCCATGCCCACGAGGATCATTTCGGTGCGATCATCGATCTGTGGCCGAAGCTCGGCTGCCCGATCTACGCAACTAAATTCAGCGCCTCGCTGTTCGCCGCCAAGCTGGCGGCCGAACGCACCACGCTGAAGATCCCGATCACCGAGGTGCCGTCGGGCGGCACCATCGACCTCGGTCCGTTCAGCGTCGAATTCATCCCGGTGGCGCATTCGATCCCAGAAAGCCATGCGCTCGCGATCCGCACCTCGGTCGGCACCGTGCTGCACACCGGCGACTGGAAGATCGATCCGACACCCGTGGTCGGCGCGCCGACCGATGAAGCGCGGCTGCGTCAGCTCGGTGACGAAGGCGTGCTGGCGCTGATCGGCGACTCCACCAACGCGGTGCGCGACGGCCGCTCACCGTCGGAGACCGAGGTCGCCGCGTCGCTCGCCGGCCTGATCAAGTCCGCCAAGGGCCGCGTCGCGGTCACGACCTTCGCGTCGAATGTCGGCCGCCTCCGCGCCGTCGCCGAGGCCGCGAAAGCGGCAGGCCGGGAAGTGGTACTGGTCGGCCGCGCGATGGATCGCGTCGCCCAGGTTGCGCGCGAGACTGGCCATCTCGACGGCGTGCAGAGCTTCCGCGGGCCCGAATATTACGGGCATTTTCCGCCCGACAAGGTGCTGGCGCTGTGCACCGGCAGCCAGGGTGAGCCGCGCGCCGCGCTGGCGCGGATCGCGCGGGACGATCATCCGGAGATCACGCTCAACAAAGGCGACTGCGTGATCTTTTCGTCGCGCACCATCCCGGGCAACGAGAAGGCGGTCGGCGGTATTATCAACGGGCTGGTGACGCAGGGCATCGAGGTGATCACCGATCGCGATCATCTCGTTCACGTCTCCGGCCATCCGCGCCGTGACGAGCTTCGCGAGATGATTTCCTGGGTGCGGCCGCAACTGCTGATCCCGGTGCACGGCGAGGCGTTGCATCTCAACGAGCACGCCAAGCTGGCGCGGCAGATGGGCGTGCCGAAGGTGATGATCTGCCGCAACGGCGATCTGGTGCGGCTCGGACCCGGCGATCCGGCTGTGATCGATCAGTTGCCATCGGGACGGCTTTACAAGGACGGCACCATCCTCGAGGAGGACAAGTCCCGAGCGGTGGTCGAGCGCCGCAAGATGGCGTTCGCCGGCTGCGCCTTCGTGGCACTGGCGCTGACCGAGACCGGTGAACTCGCCGACGATCCCGAAGTCGAACTGGTCGGCATCCCGGAGAACAACACCGCCGGCGAGCCGCTCGAAGACATCGTGTTCGATGCCGTGGTGGCTACAATCGAGGGCCTGCCGCGGGCCCGGCGGCGCGATCCGGACGCGGTCGCCGAGTCGGTGCGGCGCACGGTCCGCTCGATCGTTCAGATGGAATGGGGCAAGAAACCTCTGTGCACGGTGCACGTGCTCACGGTTTGAGTTAAACACCACAAGAACACGACAACGAAAGAGGGTGACGATGCTCGGGCGGCTCAACCACGTGGCGATCGCGGTGAAGGATGCGGTGCAGGCCGCCAAGGTTTACGGTGCAGGTTTCGATGCGGCGATCTCGGAAGCGGTGCCGTTGCCCGAGCACGGCGTCATCACCGTGTTCGTGACCCTGCCGAACACCAAGATCGAGTTCATCCAGCCGCTCGGCGAAGCCTCGCCGATCGCCAAGTTTCTTGAGCGCAACGCCGACGGCGGCATTCACCACGTCTGCTACGAAGTGCCGGACATCATCGAAGCGCGCGACCGCCTGACCAAGGAAGGTGCCCGCGTGCTCGGCGACGGCAATCCGAAGATCGGCGCCCACGGCAAGCCGGTGCTGTTCTTCCATCCGAAGGATTTCTCCGGCGCGCTGGTCGAAATCGAACAAGCCTGAGCGATGGTCTCCACCGTCGCCGGCCTGCTCGCGATCTACTTCGTGCTGTGGTGGATCGTGTTGTTCGTGACGCTGCCGTTCGGTGTGCGCAATCACGCCGAGAGCGGAGGCGAGGGCGCACCGCCCGGCACCGACCCCGGTGCGCCGGTGGCGACGCTGCTGGCGCGCAAGGCGCTGTGGACCACATTGATCTCGGCGGTGATCTTCTCCGTCGCGCTGTATGCCTATCGTTCCGGCTGGCTCGGTATCGATCGTCTCGCCAAGCTGATGAATCTGCCTCTGTAGCGGAAGCGCGCCGACTCGGCGGCGCCGGCGCGCCCTGCTGCGCTGATCGCATGGGTCGAGCGCAGCGAATCCACGGGCGCACGCACGATTCGTGGCGACAGGTTTCGCATACGCTCAACCCGTCCTGCGAGTCAGGCACGGGCAGCGAGTCAATCTGCCAAATGTCGTTGGGTTGGGGATTCGCTGGTGAGCCACGTCGGCTGCTTGGCGATCCGTCGAATGAAAAATAGTGCCGAAATGATGCCGAAAAAGAAAAAGCAGGGCACGGTGCCCTGCTGAAAAACTTGTCGACCCTATGATTTTCCCGAGTGCTTGTTGATGTTGTTGGCCGGGCGACGTCCATTGTTGAACGTCAGGGTTCCTCCCGAGACTTGGACCACTCAGACTTTCGCCGCGAGGCTGAGCCTGTGCCGATATTGGTAGCCTATTCGAACAGCCTTGTCATCATTCACGGCAACGAATGTTCAAATTTAAGGCAAGGCGTGAAATGAACGAAAACCTGTCACGTGCATTCGCTTGGCAGTTTCGTTTGGCGCGCTTGACTTGTCGTGCGATGGTAGGGGGCTCCAGCGGACGAAACGGACCTGCATGATAATTCATCGCCCCCACGCGCGGACGGCACAACGGCGAGCCTTCGGGCCGGCGCTTGTGGTCGCTGTGGTGGTGTTGGTGCAGTTGCTGGCGCCGATCGGGGCGGTACGGTTCATCGCGGCCGCGATTGCCGACCCTGTGACGGTCGCGCCGCTGTGCGCGGCGATGGTGGACCGGTCGCCGGACTCGACCCCCGCTACTGATGAGGCCGGCTGCTGCGTGATCTGCTCGATCGCCTTGAGCGGTGCGTCGGTGCCGGCGCTGCCGCCGCAGCACCACGTCCTGACCCGGTTTGCCCAGACTGTTGTCTGGCATCCCGGCGATCCGGCGATGCGGTACGCCCCGGGCGTCGCTCACGCTCAGGCCCGCGGGCCGCCCGCCGCGCTCCCGGCCTCTGCCTGACCGCGGCCTCCGCCGCTCTCCGAATACCAATCGCAGACCATCGCCGGACGGCGGGCTCGCATCGCGAGGCCCGCGCCGTCCGGAATCCTCCATTCCTCAACCGACAGAGAGAACCATCATGAACTTCTTCATCCGCAGCGTCGCCTCCGTCGCAATCGCCACCGTGCTGTCCACCGCCGCGGTGCAGGCCGCCGAGGTCAAGGCCGGCGATTTGGTGATCAGCAAGTCGTGGAGCCGCGCCACGCCGGGGGGTGCCAAGGTCGCCGGCGGCTTCCTGACCATCGAGAACAAGGGCAGCAGCGCCGACCGTCTGGTGGCCGGCAGTGCCGACATCGCCGGCAAGGTCGAGATCCACGAAATGTCGATGGACAACGGCGTGATGAAGATGCGGCCGCTCGACAACGGGCTGGCGATCGAGCCCGGCAAGACCGTGACGCTGATGCCGGGCAGCTACCACATCATGCTGATGGACCTGAAAGGGCCGCTGAAGCAGGGCGACAAGGTGCCGGTGACGCTGGAGTTCGAAAAGGCCGGCAAGGTGCAGCTCACGCTCGACGTTGAGGGCGTCGGCGCCAAGGCGCCGGGCGATGCCGGCGGCAGCATGATGAAGATGGACCATGGCACGATGGATCACAGCGGCCACGGGATGAAGAAGTGATGCGATCCCGATCCGTATCGGCAGCGGCGGCCCTCGTGGCCGCCGCGTTCGGCGCCACACCGGCGCTGGCCCACGTCACGCTGCAACCGAACGAGGCCACGGCGGGCAATTACTTCCAGGCCGCATTCAGCGTGCCGCACGGCTGCGACGGCAGCGCGACGCTCGCTGTGCGGGTCAAGATTCCGGACGGCGTGCTGTCGGTGAAGCCGCAGATGAAGCCGGGCTGGTCGGTCGAGATCAAGACCCGCAAGATCGAGGGTGAACAGCCGAAGCTGCACGGCAAGACCATCACCGAGACCGTCGACGAGGTGACCTGGCGCGGCGGGCCGCTCCCGGACAATCTCTACGACACTTTCGGTCTGGTGATGAAACTGCCCGATGCCGCCCGCAAGACGCTGTACTTCCCGGTGGTGCAGGAATGCGACAAGGGCGTGTCGCGCTGGATCGAGATCCCGGCCGCGGGGCAGAAGTCCGACGCGCTGCACGAGCCGGCCCCGGTGCTGCGGTTGAAGCCGAAAGCGCCGTGACCGCGGCTCGCCGACACACGCTCAGCCGCGGGCGCTGGCTGGCCTGGATCACGGCGATCGCCGTGATGCTGTGGCCGGCGCTCGCGGCCGCGCATGCGAGCCTCGTCGCCAGCGATCCTGCCGCCGAGGCGGTGCTGGCGACGCCGCCGACCGTGTTCACGTTGACCTTCAACGAACCGGTCACCGCGCTGCGGCTGCAACTGATCGACGCCCGCGGCCGCAGCCAGCCGATCACCGCGATCGATCAGGACGGCGCGACGCTGCGGTTCGCGCCGCCTGAGGCACTGGGCGAGGGCGCGCATGTGCTGAGCTGGCGGGTGTCGTCCGCCGACGGCCATCCGATCGGCGGAGCGCTGACGTTCTGGATCGGGACGCCCGGCCAGAGGCTGCCGGCGATCGAGGTGCCGGACGATCCGATGCGTCGGACCGCGATCTGGCTGACTAGGATTGCGTTCGAGCTGACGCTGCTGATGGCGGTCGGCGGCGCGGCATTTCTCGGCTGGATCGCCGCAACCCCGTCGCGCGGTGCACGGGCCGGCTGCGCCGCCGTCGCGCTGCTTGGTCTCGCTGCGCTCACTCTCTCGGTTGGCCTGCAAGGGCTGGACGTGCTCGACCTGCCGCTTTCCCGGATCGGCGAGGCTGCGGTATGGCGGGCCGGCGGGTCCGGCTCGTTCGGCGACGCCGCGGCGCTGTCCGGCATCGCATTGATGGTGGCGCTGCTGTCGCTGCGCTGGCGCGGCTGGAACGCGCGGCTGTTGTCGCTCGGTGCGGTGGTGAGCCTGGGCACGGCGTTCGCCGTCAGCGGCCACGCCGCCACGGCCGAACCGCGCGCGCTCGCCTCCGCCGCGGTGTGGGTGCATGGCGTCAGCCTCGCGCTGTGGATCGGCGCGCTGCTGCCGCTCGCGATCGCGATCGGCAAGCGCGACACGGCGCCGGCGACGCTGCGGCGGTTCTCGCGCGCGATTCCGCTGGCGATCGTGGCGCTGCTGGTCAGCGGCGTGGCGCTGGCGGCGATCGAACTCGGCCGGTTCGATGCGCTGTGGCAGAGCGGCTATGGGCGCGTGCTGATCGCCAAGCTGGTGCTGGTCCTGGTGCTGCTCGCGCTGGCGCTGTGGAACCGGGGCCGGCTGACGCCGCGTCTGCTGGCGGGCGAAGTGGCCGCGGTGCGGACGATGCGGGCCAGCATTTTCGCCGAGCTGATGCTGGTGGTCGCGATTCTCGGTGTTGTCGGGCTGTGGCGGTTCACGCCGCCGCCGCGCAGCGTCGCTGCAGTGGCCGCCGACGTCGTGCACCTCCATGGCGAGCGGGCGATGGCCACGGTCACGCTGACGTCGGCGCGGGCCGGCCCGGTCGAGATCGAGGTGCTGCTGCAGACCGCCGACGAGGCGCCGCTCGCCGCGCAGGCGCTATCGGTGACACTCGCCAATCCGGACGCTGGGATCGAGCCTCTCGGCGCTGCGGCACAGCGGGCGGCGAACGGATCGTGGCGGGCGCGGCTGACGGCGCCGGTGCCGGGAAAGTGGACGCTGACGCTCGGCGTGCTGATCTCGGATTTCGAGAAGGTGAACCTCGAAGGCCCGATCGTGATTCGATAGTCGGGTGCCGGGGGCGGGCCCGCCGTGCTAGGCCATCGTGGTCGCGCGCTGCGCGGAAACGACGCCAATCCGGCTCGATTTGCCGAGTTGCGCGGCTGCCGCCCTTGTGTTTTGGCGCCCGATCCGGTTTCACTGGCGGAAATTCAACTTCCACCCGATTCTCCGAGCAAATCCCATGCGTTTGTCGCGATTCTTCCTGCCGATCCTGAAGGAAAACCCGAAGGAGGCCGAGATCGTCTCGCACCGGCTGATGTTGCGGGCCGGCATGCTGCGGCAGGAGGCCGCCGGCATCTATGCCTGGTTGCCGCTCGGCCATCGGGTGCTGAAGAAGATCGAGCAGATCGTGCGCGAGGAGCAGAACCGCGCCGGCGCGATCGAGCTGCTGATGCCGACGCTGCAGCTCGCCGACCTGTGGCGCGAAAGCGGCCGCTACGATGCCTACGGGCCGGAGATGCTGCGGATCGCCGATCGCCACAAGCGGGAATTGCTGTATGGCCCGACCAACGAGGAGATGATCACCGAGATCTTCCGGGCCTACATCAAGTCCTACAAGAGCCTGCCGCTGAATCTCTATCATATTCAATGGAAATTCCGCGACGAGCAGCGTCCGCGTTTCGGCGTGATGCGCGGCCGCGAATTCCTGATGAAGGACGCGTACTCGTTCGACGTCGACGAAGCCGGCGCGCGCAAGTCCTACAACAAGATGTTCGTCGCTTACCTGCGCACCTTCGCGCGGATGGGCCTGAAGGCGATCCCGATGCGCGCCGAGACCGGCCCGATCGGCGGTGATCTCAGCCACGAATTCATCGTGCTGGCCGAGACCGGCGAGTCCGGCGTCTACATCGACCGCGACGTGCTGAACCTGCCGGTGCCGGACGAGAACGTCGACTACGACGGCGACCTGAGCCCGATCATCAAGCAGTGGACCTCGGTCTATGCGGCGACCGAGGACGTTCACGAGGCGGCGCGCTATGAGAGCGAGGTGCCCGAGGCCAACCGGCTCAACACCCGCGGCATCGAGGTCGGCCAGATCTTCTACTTCGGCACCAAATATTCCGATTCGATGAAGGCCAATGTCGCCGGCCCCGACGGCACCGATGCGCCGATCCACGGCGGCTCCTACGGCGTCGGCGTGTCGCGGCTGGTCGGTGCGATCATCGAGGCCTGCCACGACGACAACGGCATCATCTGGCCGGAGGCGGTGGCGCCGTTCCGGGTAACGATCCTCAATCTGAAGCAGGGCGACGCCGCGACCGACGCGGCCTGCGACCAGCTCTATCGCGAGCTTTCCGCCAAGGGCGTCGAGGTGCTCTACGACGACACCGACCAGCGCGCGGGCGCGAAGTTTGCGACCGCGGACCTGATCGGCATTCCGTGGCAGGTGCATGTCGGTCCGCGCGGTCTTGCCGAAGGCAAGGTCGAACTGAAGCGCCGCAGCGACGGGTCGCGCGAGAACCTCGCGCTCGCCGATCTGGTCGCACGTCTGACGCAATAGGCACTTATCCACCGCGGGCCTGAGCGGCGAGGGCGGCGTCGGCCAGATAAAGCCCGAATCGTGTGAAATTCGGACTATGGATCACGCCATGAACGAGCCAGTTCGAACCCCTCCTTTCGCGCCATTCGAATGGCTGCTCTCCGGGCGCTATCTGCGGGCGCGTCGGCGTGAGGGGTTCATCTCGGTGATCGCCGGCTTCTCGTTCCTCGGCATCATGCTCGGGGTGGCGACGCTGATCATCGTGATGGCTGTGATGAACGGTTTCCGCAAGGAACTGCTCGACAAGATTCTCGGCCTCAACGGCCATCTGCTGGTGCAGCCGCTGGAAAGTCCGCTGACCGACTGGAAGGACGTCGCCGACCGGCTCAGCGGCCTTCAGGGCATCAAGCTCGCCGCTCCGGTGGTCGACGGCCAGGCGCTGGCGTCGTCGCCGTTCAACGCATCGGGCGTGTTCGTGCGCGGCATTCGTGCCGAAGATCTGAACCGTCTGTCGTCGATCGCCAATCACCTCAAGCAAGGCACGCTCGACGGCTTCGACGAAGGCCAGGGCGTCGCGATCGGCCGCAGGCTCGCCGATCAGCTCTCGCTGCACGCCGGCGACAGCGTCACGCTGGTGGCGCCGCGCGGCGCGGTGACGCCGATGGGCACCACGCCGCGGATCAAGCCGTACAAGGTCGCGGCGGTGTTCGAGATCGGCATGTCGGAATACGATTCGACCTTCGTGTTCATGCCGCTGAAGGAAGCACAGGCGTATTTCAACCGCGCCAACGACGTCACCGCGATCGAGGTCTACACCGACAATCCCGACCGGATCGACGTCTACCGCAAGGCGGTGACCGAGGCGGCGGGGCGGCCGGTGTTCCTGGTCGACTGGCGGCAGCGCAACTCGACGTTCTTCAACGCGCTACAGGTCGAGCGCAATGTCATGTTCCTGATCCTGACGCTGATCGTGCTGGTGGCGGCACTGAACATCGTCTCCGGTCTGATCATGCTGGTGAAAGACAAGGGGGCGGACATCGCCATCCTGCGCACCATGGGCGCGAGCCAGGGCTCGATCATGCGGGTGTTCCTGATCACCGGGGCGGCGATCGGTGTGGTCGGCACCCTGACCGGGTTCTTCGTCGGCCTTCTGGTGTGCATGAACATCGAAACGATCCGGCAGTTCCTGTCCTGGGTCACCAACACCGAGCTGTTCTCGCCGGAGCTGTATTTCCTGTCGAAGCTGCCGGCCGAGGTCGACTTTGCCGAGACTAGCGCGGTGGTGATCATGGCGCTGACGCTGTCGTTCCTCGCCACGCTGTACCCGTCGTGGCGCGCCGCGCGCCTCGATCCGGTCGACGCGCTGCGCTACGAGTAAGGCGAATAGGATGGAGCAGGGCGCCGAAGACATCCCCGTCGTGTATCTGCACGACATTAAGCGGCACTATTCGCAAGGCGAGGCGACGCTGACGATCCTCGATGGCGCCAAGCTGGCGCTGTGGGCGGGGCAGTCGGTGGCGCTGGTGGCGCCATCGGGTTCGGGCAAGTCGACGCTGCTGCACATCGCCGGGCTGCTCGAGCATCCCGACGACGGCGAGGTCTATGTCGGCGGTGCGGCGACCTCGGCGCTGACCGACGCCGAGCGCACCCAGATCCGCCGCACCGATATCGGCTTCGTCTACCAGTCGCACCGGCTGCTGCCGGAATTCACCGCGCTGGAAAACGTGATGCTGCCGCAGATGATCCGCGGCCTGAAGCGTAAAGAGACGATCAGCCGCTCCAAGGAGATCCTGGCCTATCTCGGGCTCGGCGACCGCGTCACCCATCGGCCGTCGGAATTGTCCGGCGGCGAGCAGCAGCGCGTTGCCATCGCCCGCGCGGTGGCCAACGCGCCGCGGGTGCTGTTCGCCGACGAGCCGACCGGCAATCTCGATCCGCACACCGCAGATCACGTGTTCAACGCGCTGATGCAGCTCGTCAAGGCGACCCGGGTGGCGATGCTGATCGCCACCCACAATATGGAACTGGCCGGCCGGATGGACCGCCGGGTGTCGCTGCAGGACGGCGTAGTGGTCGAACTGGAATAGAGGGGCTCGGCTTTCGCCGGTCATTGGCACGTCATTCCGGGGCGCGAACGAAGTTCGCGAACCCGGAATCCCGCGGTGCAGGGTGCAGCGCATCAACGCAGAACATCTCGGGATTCCGGGTTCGCGCTTGCGCGCGCCCCGGAATGACGGAGTAGCAGAAGCGCCTCCGCGCTCGTCCTCAGTGCTGGCGGCGATGCTTGCGCTTCTTCTTGGTCGGTTGCTGTTGCGGCGCGGTGTACCACGGATTGGTCATGCAGTCGGCATGGCGACCCGAGGCCGACATCCGGCACTGTGCCATGGTGTCGTAGCTGCACTCGTCGTACCAGTCGTGATAGCTCTGATACACCCGCAGGCAGACCGGATAGTCCCGCGCCTCGGCGGTGGTGGTGAGGCCGAGGCCGGCGAGCATCGCGATCAGGAACAGCTTGCGCATCGTCGTGGGTATCCTTGCTGAGCGGCCGAGCGCCTCAGCGGCGACTCAAGGCCTACGTACCAGTATTGCAGAAATTTATGACGTCCGAGGGGCCAGGCGCACATGCGCCGGCTCAATGCCGCTTGGCACGGCTGGCCCGCAGCGCCGCCGGCGGCTGATACCACGGATTGACCACGCATTGTCCGGCGATGCCCGAGGCCGACGGCCGGCACTGCTCGATCGAAACGTAGCGGCACTCGTCGTAGCGCACCGGGCCGTACACCCGCAGGCAGACCGGATAGTTGTCGTAGGGCGCCTGCGCCGCGGCCGCCGCGGGCAGCATCAGCCCTGCCAGCAGTCCCATCGCTGCAATCCGCATCGTCGTCTCCGCTGCTATGGCGCGTTCGCTGTTGCGAAGCGAGACGCGTCGTCGTCGATCCGTGCGCCAATCCCGAATGACCGTCAATCCGTGTTGCGCCGGTGAACTTCGGGGATAGTAACGTCTCGTTAACGGTCAGGGTTGCTGCGCAGCGCGCTTGCTTGACTCTAGAACGAAATGAGAACAATGTTCTGGTTATGTTCACAAGGTCAGGGAGGCGGACGATGTTGAAGATCTTCATCCAGGAAGCTGCGGCGCTGACGTCGATTGCGCTCTTCGTCGGCATGGTGGCGGTGTGGGCTCAGGTTCTGGCACAGGCCTGAATCCGGACTGCGTTGCGACCGCTTCGGCATAGCGGGGATAAGCAGGCCGCGAATGCTTGCGGTGAAGGGTAAGGGAGCCCACGATTGGGCTTCCGAGTCGGGGGCCGTGAGGCTCCGGTTCCGCGATCCACCCGTTCAACCCGCACGTTTTATCCGAAGAGCCGCCGCGCCGATGAGCAACGCCGGATTCGTCCATCTGCACGTCCATTCGGCCTATTCGCTTCTGAAAGGCTCGATGAAGATCGCCAAGCTCGCGGAGCTGGCGAAAGCCGACCGCCAGCCGGCGCTGGCGCTCACCGACACCGACAACATGTTCGGCGGCCTGGAATTCTCCGACAAGCTGTCGGGCTCCGGGATCCAGCCGATCGTCGGGCTCGAACTCGGAATTGATTTCGGCGACCAGGATCCGAACTCCCGCCACGGCGCACTCGCGACGCCGGCGCGGATCGTGCTCTTGGCGGCGCGCGAGCAGGGTTATCGCAGCCTGATGCGGCTGAATTCGCGTGCGTTCCTCGAAACGCCGGTCAACCAGGTTCCCCATATCAAGCTCGACTGGCTCGACGACGAGACTGATGGTGTGATCGCGCTGACCGGCGGGCCGGACGGTCCGATCTCGCTGGCGATGCTGACCGACCCGGCGCTCGCCGCGCAGCGCTGCGAGCGGCTGCAGCAGGCGTTCGGCGACCGCCTCTATGTCGAGCTGCAGCGCCACGGCACCGAGGCCGAGCGCCGCGCCGAGGGCGGGTTGATCGATCTCGCCTACGACAAGGGCCTGCCGCTGGTCGCGACCAACGAGCCGCATTTCGCCAGCACCGAGGACTACGAAGCGCACGACGCATTGCTGTGCATCGCATCCGGCAAGCTGATCGCCGAGACCGATCGTGTCCAGTTCACGCCCGATCACCGCTTCAAGACCCGCGCCGAGATGGCGGTGCTGTTCGCCGACCTGCCCGAGGCGCTGGCCTCGACGGTGGAGATCGCGCAGCGCTGTGCCTATCGGCCGCTGACGCGCAAGCCGATCCTGCCGCTGTTCACGGTCGGCGCCGGCGTCAGCGACGCGGTGGAAGCCGCCGCCGCCGAAGCCGCCGAGCTGCGCCGCCAGGCCGAGCAGGGCCTCGCCAAACGGCTCAGCGTTCACGGCCTGTCGCCGGGCACGACCGAGGAGGACTACAACAAGCGGCTCGCTTTCGAGCTCGACGTCATCACCCGCATGAAATACGCCGGCTACTTCCTGATCGTGTCGGACTTCATCAAATGGGCCAAGGCGCACGGCATTCCGGTCGGTCCGGGCCGTGGTTCGGGCGCCGGCTCGCTGGTGGCGTATTCGCTGACCATCACCGATCTCGATCCGATCCGTTTCGGCCTGCTGTTCGAGCGCTTTCTCAATCCCGAACGTGTGTCGATGCCGGACTTCGACATCGACTTCTGTCAGGACCGCCGCGGCGAAGTGATCGAATACGTGCAGCAGCGCTACGGCCGCGATCAGGTGGCGCAGATCATCACTTTCGGTACGCTGCAGGCGCGCGGCGTGCTGCGCGACGTCGGCCGCGTGCTGCAGATGCCGTACGGTCAGGTCGACAAGCTGACCAAGCTGGTGCCGCAGAATCCCGCCGCGCCGATCACCCTGAAGCAGGCGATCGAAGGCGAGCCGAAATTGCAGGCGGCGCGCGACGAAGACCCGATCGTGGCGCGTGCGTTCGACATCGCCCAGAAGCTCGAAGGCCTGACCCGTCACGCCTCGACCCACGCCGCCGGCATCGTGATCGGCGATCGCCCGCTGTCGGATCTCGTGCCGCTGTATCGCGATCCGAAATCCGACATGCCGGTGACCCAGTTCAACATGAAATGGGTCGAGCCGGCGGGCCTCGTCAAATTCGACTTCCTCGGCCTGAAGACGCTGACGACGCTCGACGTCGCGGTGAAGCTCCTGAAGCAGCGCGACATCCATGTCGATCTGCACACGCTGCCGATCGACGATGCGCCGAGCTACCAGATGCTGGCTCGCGGCGACGTGGTCGGCGTGTTCCAGGTTGAAAGCGCCGGCATGCGGCGGGCGCTGATCGACATGCGTCCCGACCGGTTCGAGGACATCATCGCGCTGGTGGCGCTGTATCGTCCGGGCCCGATGGCCAACATCCCGACCTATTGCGCCCGCAAGCACGGCGACGAGGAGCCCGAGTATCTGCATCCGATGCTGGAGCCGATTCTGAAGGAGACGTTCGGCGTCATCATCTACCAGGAACAGGTGATGCAGATCGCGCAGGTGATGGCCGGCTACTCGCTCGGCGACGCCGACCTGCTGCGCCGCGCGATGGGCAAGAAGATCCGCGCCGAGATGGACAAGCAGCGCGCGATCTTCGTCGAGGGTGCGGTCAAGAACGGCGTCGCCAAGGACGCCGCCGACACCATCTTCGACCTGCTCGCCAAATTCGCCGACTACGGCTTCAACAAGAGCCACGCGGCCGCCTATGCGCTGGTGTCGTACCACACCGCCTACATGAAGGCGCACTATCCGGTGGAATTCCTCGCCGCGTCGATGACGCTGGAAATCCACAACACCGACAAGCTCAGCGAATTCCGCGCCGAGGCGCAGCGGCTCGGCATCAAGGTCGAGGCGCCGTCGGTCAACCGCTCCGGCGCCACTTTCGAGGTCGGTCCCAACACGATCTACTACGCGCTCGGCGGCCTGAAGGGCGTCGGCCTGCAGGCGGTGCAACAGATCGTCGAGGCGCGCGGCGACAAGCCGTTCGCCTCGCTCGCCGACCTTGCCGCGCGCGTCAATCCGCGCCCCATCAACCGGCGCGTCGTC
>NZ_QPFS01000270.1:0-451 GCF_010906995.1 Rhodopseudomonas sp. WA056
GTTCATCAATCGCTGTTGCATTCTGACGCCGCCCGAGGGCACCAATGCCGAGGCGACCGAGAAGCTCGCCGCGTTCTGGCGCGCCCTCGGCGCCAATGTCGAGATCATGACGCCCGAGCACCACGACCTGGTGCTCGCGGTGACCAGCCATCTGCCGCATCTGATCGCCTACACCATCGTGTCGACCGCGGAAGAACTCGAAGGCGTCACGCAGTCGGAAGTCTTGAAGTTCTCCGCCGGCGGCTTCCGCGACTTCACCCGCATCGCCGCGTCCGATCCGACGATGTGGCGCGACGTGTTCCTGACCAACAAGGACGCGGTGCTGGAGATGCTCGGCGAATTCCAGGAAGATCTGTCGAAGCTGACCCGCGCCATCCGCCGCGGCGACGGCGACGCGCTGTTCGAGCACTTCACCCGCACCCGCGCGATCCGCCGCGGCATCGTCCAGATC
>NZ_QPFS01000271.1:0-437 GCF_010906995.1 Rhodopseudomonas sp. WA056
GGGGTCGGGGGTGGGGGGCAACGCGGACTGAATCTCGGCGAGAACACCATCCAGATTGCCGAGGACGTCGTTATTCCAGAAGCGTAGCACGCGATAACCGAGCGCTTCGATGTGCCGCGTGCGCGCCGCATCGGCATCGCGCTGCTCGTCGTGCTGGCCGCCGTCGAGTTCGATCACGAGCTTGGCACCGCGGCTGGCGAAGTCGACGATGAAAGGACCAATCGCCGCCTGCCGGCGGAAGTGCGAGTTCGCCAGCACGAGGTCGTGCCGCAAGCGCTGCCACAGCAAGCGCTCGGCGTCCGTCGGATTCTGGCGCATCATCTGCGCGAAGTACCGCTGGCGATCGTCGATCATCGCTGGCGATCCAAACATTGACGTCTGCATCCGTGGACCCTCACCCCCGCCCCCTCCCCGCAAGGGGGAGGGGAGCAGAGGGT
>NZ_QPFS01000272.1:0-416 GCF_010906995.1 Rhodopseudomonas sp. WA056
AAGTCCAAAGCCAAGACCAAGGCGAAGTCCAAGGCGAAGTCCAAGGCGAAGTCCAAGGCCACGTCGACGCCCAAGTCGAAGAAGCTCAAGTCGAAGGCGAGCGCGGGCAAATCGGCGAAGACTGCCGACAAGAAGCCGGTGAGCAAGTCGAAGAAGCCCGCCAAGGCCGCGGCGAACAAAGTCGCCAAGTCGCCTTCGGCCAAGAAGGGGGCTGCCAAAAAGGCCACTGCCAAGAAGGCCACTGCTAACAAAGGCACTGCCAAGACGGTCGCTAGGACGACGGTCGCCCAGAAAGCGGTATCCAACAAGGCCGTGACGCCCAAACCGGCCTCCTCCCGGGCGCCCACCAAGCCTTCGGCCAAGACGGCCAAGACCAAGCCCGCGCCGAGCGCTGCGGAGGTAGTCGCCGAGCCGAT
>NZ_QPFS01000273.1:0-410 GCF_010906995.1 Rhodopseudomonas sp. WA056
GAGTATGTTTGTTTTAAGTTTACTGTCTTTGCTGCCATTAATAACCTATGCGCAAAATACAACCGATATGCATGGTAAGATGGACATGAAACAGCCTACACAAAAAAATGAAATTGTAATTGACCCAGTCCGCTTACAAGCCATTGGCATCACCTCAGAGCCAGTACGCCGTCAAAACATTGAAAAAACAATTCGCACGGTAGGACGGGTTGCGGTCGTTGAGAGTCTGGTTGCCCATATTCATGTGCGCTTTGATGGTTGGATAGAGAAATTATTTATCAATTTTACCGGTGAAAAAGTAAAGGCAGGGCAAGCCCTTTTTACAGTGTATAGCCCTGACTTGGTTTCCACCCAACAAGAATATTTACTTGCTCTCAATGCACAAAAAATTTTGAGTCAAAATACGACAT
>NZ_QPFS01000027.1:0-41971 GCF_010906995.1 Rhodopseudomonas sp. WA056
GAACCAAGCCTGTTTCTCGTCATTGACGAAGAATGACGGCGTCTTCTCCTGCTGGAACGGCGACAGCCCCTTCCACTCCCGCCCCGCCTTCTTCAGCTTCACGCGACGGCCGACCACCTCCGACACCGACAGACGGGCTTTCAGATCGTCGAGGAACTGCGGCGAGAAGCGCATGAGCTCGCGAGGTTGAAGGGCTTCAGGAACGGCGCGCAGCTACGGCGCCAACCGAACATCGATATAGGCTGCAGCTCAGCGTGGGATAGAGGGGCCTGACTTGTCCAAGCTATCCACCGGTCCGGGCCTAAAAAAAAGGTCCGTTCAGGCGGAAGGCCGCGTGCAAAACGGCGACCTGCTGAACCGATAGTTGCATTTACGTGTAGCTGCGAGGTTGCACACGCGTGTCATTACCTCGCAATATTTCGCATTGCGGCATGAGCAATACCCTTGTAAACCCGCGACAATTCGCAAGCGGAGCTGGTTTGATCCAGCTCATTGCTGCACCGCGCAAGCGGGATTGAACTGCCGCACCCTGCATCACGCAGGGGAGTCGGGGGAGAACGATCAGCCAAGGCTTAGAGGGCTCACCCGCGTCGTTCCCGACCTTTCAGGAATGCCGCGTTCGAACGATAAGGAGCCAGACCATGGCTAATTGTGCCCATTGCAATGCGCAGATGACGTCGCTCGGCGTGGAAGCCGTCGACGGTGTGTACGAGATCCATTCCTGGAAATGCGACGACTGCGGCCATGTCCTCGACATCGCCACCGCTTCAGTTGAAGCCTACGACTTCCCCAGCTTCTGCCTCACCGAGCCGGGCGATCCGGATTGGCTGACGCTGCTGCCGCTCGCCGCCAATGCGCGGATCGAACTGCATCTGACCGGCTAGGACCAAAGCCGCGCTACGCGATCAGCCGGAAAACGCCTCCGGCTGGTAGCGCCCCGTTCCGATGCGCGGCAGCCGCGCCACGTCCCAATTGAAATAATACACGAACGCGTCGAGTTCGGTGCCGCCTTCCAGTGTCACGCGGGCAATCTCGCGCCGGTATTCCGCGCGCTGGTCGCGCGGCCCGCAGCCTTCGTAATCGTCGAGCTGCGCCAGCACCTCGTCCGGCCGATGCAGCCGGAAAAGTTCGCCGTGGACCAGATCCGCAGGATCCTCCGACGGCACCAGACCCGGATAGTGCCGCACCAGATACAGCCGGCCCGGGATCGAGGCAGTCCCGAGAAAATCAGCATTCGACGACAACAGCCTTGCCATCGGATGGTCGTAGCCGCGCATCAGCGTGCCATAAACGAACAGACGATCGGACATCATTCACCGCAACTTCAGCAAACCGGGTCGAAGCTAGCGCAAAGATCGGCAGGCTGTCATGCACGGTTCGTGCCGGCGAAGTTCAATCGTCTCGACGCAGCGCCGGCGAATCCGCTACCGATTCGGTGGGGCACGGACGACAACGGTCGATAGGCAGGTCTCTGTGATGGACGGCGTGCGCGATAATTTCCTCAGCCTCGATTCCGGAGCGCCTCCGGTGATCGAGCGCAATCCGAACGGACAGTCGCCGTTCCTGCTGGTGTGCGACCACTACGGCCGCCGGATTCCGGCGCAGCTCGGCGACCTGGGACTGCCGGAAGCCGAACTGACGCGGCACATCGCCTGGGACGTCGGCATCGCCGGCGTCGCCGAGCGGGTGTCCGATGCGCTCGGCGCGCATCTGATCGCGCAGCGCTATTCGCGGCTGGTGATCGACTGCAACCGCCCCCCGAGCGCGGAGAGCTCCATTCCCCTGGTCAGCGAAGCGACCACGATTCCCGGCAATGACGGACTCACCCGGGAGCAGGCGGCGGAGCGGCGGCGGCTGATCTTTGATCCGTATCACCAGCGGATCGAGGCGGCGATCGAGGACCGGCAATTGTCCGGCCAGCCGACCGTGCTGCTGGCGCTGCATTCTTTCACACCCGTGTATCACGGCATGGCGCGGCCCTGGCACATCGGCACGCTGTATCAGGACTGCACCGTGTTGCCGCCCCTGCTGCTCGCCGAGCTGCGGCGCGAGCCGGAGCTGGTGGTCGGCGACAACCAGCCCTACGCGGTCGCCGACGGCACCGACTACACTATCCCGGTGCACGGCACCGCACGCGGCTTGATCACCTCGGGCATCGAAATCCGCCAGGATCAGATCACCGACGAGGCCGGCCAGGTCGAATGGGCAGAGCGGCTTACACGCGTGCTGAGCACGATCGGCGATACGATACGGCAACAGCAGGCGCTGCGATAGCAACACGACCGCAAACCTCGCTGCGTCATTGCGAACCGAGGGCGAAGCAATCCCGACGAGCTGAGCACTCGGTCGTTGGACCGCTTCGTCGGCCGAACGTCCCCGGAACGAGGGAAAGTCCGCGCCTCACTTCGCCCGGCTGAGCGCGAGCCAGACGCCGCCGCCGATCATGAAGCCGCCGGAAATCCGCGACAACAGCCGCGTGCGCTGCGCCGAGAACATCGTGCGGGCGCGGCCGGCGAGCAGCGCGTAGATCGCATCGGTCATCGCCGCGATCACCATGAAGGTGACGCCGAGCAGCGCCACCTGCGGCACCGTCTCGCGCTGCATGTCGACGAATTGCGGAATGAACGCACCGAAGAACACCAGCACCTTCGGGTTCGCCAGCAGCACGAAGAAGCCTTGCAGGAAGAAACCGCCGCGCGGCGGAGGCGGCGGCTGATCGGTCGACAGCCCCTCAACGGGGCGGCGGATCAGGCCGATGCCGAGCCAGACCAGATAGGCGGCGCCGAGAAACCGTACCCAATCGAACCAATAGCCCAGCGTCGCCATCAGCGTGGTCAGACCCGCGGCGACCAGCGCGATCACCAGACCGAGCCCGAGCTGTGCGCCGGCGATGTTGAGCAATGCAGCGCGCGTGCCGTGACGCAGTCCATTGGCGATCACCAGCGTCACCACAGGTCCGGGCAGCAGAGCCAGCACGATGCAGGCGGTGACGAAGGTCAGGTACATTTCGAGAGACATGGCATTCCCATTCACGCAACGATTCCGCCGCCACGATATCAGGCCGGTCCTGTCGCGGCGACCCCGCGCAATTCATCTCAGGACAGCGGAAACATCGGATGCGGAATGCGATGCGTGCGCCGGCCGCGCCGGCATCTGTCCGGCGGCGCGCCTGCGAGCGCCTCCGGTGATCGACGTTGCAGACCTGCGTCAGCCGCCCGCGGCAGCTCGCTTCGGCATCGCCACGACGTTGGTGCTCGCCTCGGACTCGCTCGCAGGCAGTTCGGCCGCGACCGGAGCGACGATCTTGCGATACAGGTGCCATGTGGCATGGCCGAGCACCGGCAAGGTGACGATCAGGCCGAGGAAGTAAGGCAGTGCAGAAATCGCCAGCAGCACCACGATGGTGGCGGCCCAGCCGATCATCGGTAGCGGGCTCGTCACAACTGCACGGACGCTGGTGACCATCGCGGTGACGAAATCGACGTCGCGATCGAGAAGCAACGGGAACGACACCACCGTCAACGAAAACAGCACCAACGCCAGACAGGCGCCGACGCAATTGCCGACGGCCAGGAACACCAGCCCCTCGTTGGTGGTGAGCACGGCCGAGATGAACTCCTGCAGACTGCCGAACGAAGCGCCGACGCCGAGGAACAGCGCGATCAGCAGCCGAACCTGGTACATCCAGATCACGAAAAGGAACAGCGTGACGAACGCCATCCAGCCGAGCTCGCTGCGGCTGCGCATCAGGCCGGCGATCTGCAACAAAGACGGCCGTTTCCCGGCCTCGCGCTGCCGGCTGACCTCGTACAAGCCGAGCGCGACGAACGGCCCGATCAACGCGAATCCGGCGGCGAGCGGATAGGCCAGATACACCATGTGGAAGGCGGTGAGACAGGCGAGGATCAACAATCCGCCCGCCGCATAGAACGCACCGAACGCAAGCCCGTACAGAGGCGCGGCTTGGAAATCGCGCAGACCCTGACCCAACGCTTCCGCGATGTCGCCGATCGCAATCGGCCGCACCACGGGATCAACCTTACCGGAGATCGACATGGTCGCTCCTCCCTGGTTCGTGGGGCATCGTTCATTGTTAGTTATACGTATTAAGGCGCGAAGCGCACCGACCGTCAATCAACTTGGTAGCAGTCGATCGCCAATATTCATGCATATCGATTAGTTCCCGCCGCAGCGCACAACTAATTCGCGCTGCAATAGGCGCAAAACTGGCCGTTCAGCGGGTCGTTTGGACGCGTTTCCGCAACCTCACCAACACATCGCCGTTGTTCGGCGGCTGGCAGCCGCCCGCTTCACACCGTCGTGAACGGCCGTGGAAGTGCTACGCCGAGATCGCTTGTTGGCCTATCTCGACGTCTTCGTCGCGCTCGGCCCGATCGCCGCGGCCATGATATCCCGCCGGCGCTCTCCCTCCGCACCGTCAAGCGCAGCGACAAGCCGGCGATGGGGCATTGAGTTTGATCAGTCATTCCGGGGCGCAAGCGACAGCCCGCGACCCGGGAAGCTCGCAGTTTTCGCGAAGCAAGGCGCGACGGGGTGCGTGGCGGCTGTCACGCAGGACCACACCCAGATTCCGGGTCCGCCGCTCCGCGGCGCCCCGGAATGACGGACAAAAGGATCGCCCGATTGTCAGCGCGCGCCTAGCCCGTCAGCGCCGCCTTCACCATGCCGCTGGCTTTGCCGAAGTCCATCTGGCCGGCATACTTCGCCTTCAGGGCACCGATCACCTTGCCCATGTCCTTGATGCCGGCGGCGCCGGTCTCGGTGATGGTGGCGGCGATCGCGGCCTTCATCTCGTCCTCGGACATCTGCTGCGGCAGGTAGGCCTGGATCACGGCGATCTCGGCGCGTTCCTGATCGGCGAGTTCGGCGCGGCCGCCCTGGTCATAGAGCGCGACCGATTCCTGGCGCTGCTTGATCATCTTCTGCAGCAGACCGAGCAGATCGCCGTCCGACAGCGGCGGCTTGCCCTGGCCGCGGGCTTCGATGTCGGCGTTCTTGATGGTCGAATTCACCATCCGCAGCGTCGACAGCTTGCGCTCGTCCTTGGCCTTCATCGCCTCTTTGACGGCGGTGTTGATGTCGTCGCGCAGCATGTCGGGCTCCTTCGTAGTCGATGCGTCATTGCGAGGAGCGAAGCGACGACGCAATCCAGAGCCCTCGAAACGAGCGTGGATTGCTTCGCCTTCGGCTCGCGATGACGAAAAATGGCAAATCTGCCGCTGATGTAGGCGGTTCGGCCGCCTCAGACAACTCTAGTTCCGCAGCCAGCCCGCCAGCGCGGCGGCGGTGGCGGTGGGCTGTTCGATCTGCGGCAGGTGCCCGCAATCGGGGATGATCACCAGTTTCGCTCCGTTGATGCCATCGGCCATCTCCTGCGACAGGCTGTTCGGAATGGTGGTGTCGGTATCGCCGGAGATCACCAGCGTCGGACAACGGATCGTGCCCAGGGTCGGACGGGAGTCGGCGCGGGCGATGATGGCGCGCTGCTGGCGGACGAAACCGACGGCGCCGACGTCGTCGCCCATGTCTTGCACGATCCGCTGCAGCGCGGAGTCGTCCCGGCGCGACGGATGGACGAAGCCGGGATACAGCTCCTCCAGCACCGCATGCAGCCGGCCGGCCTCGGCTTCCCCGATCTGGCGGGTGCGGCGCTCGGTGGCTTCCGGACTGTCGGGGCGAGCCTGGGTGTTGATCAGCGCCAGCTTCGCGACCCGGTCGGGCGCCTGACGCATGATCTCGAACGCGATGTAGCCGCCCATCGAATGCCCGGCGAGCGCGAAACGGGCCGGGGCCTCGGCGAGAATCCGCCGGGCGATCGCCGCCATGCTGTCGTCGCGGATGTGGTTGGCGACCGTCACCGGGGAGCCGCAAGCCCATAGCGCGGGGAGGATCGGGGCGTAGATCCGCGGCGACCCGGCCAGACCGGGCACCAGCACCACCGGCAATGATGTGTCCATGCAACCTCTCCCCACGCACGATTCTGCCCCTGCGCCCGCCGCGGAGCCTAGGACAGCCAAATTCCCTGTCAAATCTCGTCCAAAAGCGAACAATTCGAGGGGGGCCGTGCTTTGACGTCGGCAACGCCCGCGACTATGTAGTGCGCTCATGACCAATTCAGCATCCAATCCCGCTTGGCCGGACCACAAACCGACCGCGCTGCTCGTGCTCGCCGACGGCACGGTGTTCGAAGGCTTCGGCCTCGGCGCCGTCGGCTCCGCCGTGGGCGAGGTCTGCTTCAACACCGCGATGACCGGCTACGAGGAGATCCTGACCGATCCCTCCTATGCCGGGCAGCTCATCACCTTCACCTTCCCGCATATCGGCAACGTCGGCACCAACGACGAGGATATCGAGACGGTGAACATGGCGGCGACACCAGGCGCGCGCGGCGTGATCCTGCGCGGCGCCATCACCGATCCGTCGAACTATCGCTCGTCGAAGAACCTCGACGCCTGGCTGAAGGCGCGCGGCATCATCGGCCTGTCGGGGATCGACACTCGAGCGCTGACCGCGCTGATCCGCGAGAAGGGCATGCCCAACGCGGTGATCGCGCATGCGCCGAATGGTGAATTCGACCTGCACGCGCTGAAGGAAGAAGCCCGCAAGTGGCCCGGCCTGGAAGGCATGGACCTGGTGCCGATGGTCACCTCCGGCCAGCGCTTCACCTGGGACGAGACGCCGTGGGCATGGGGCGAGAGCTTCGGCCGGCAGGAGAGCCCCGAGTTCAACGTCGTCGCGATCGACTACGGCATCAAGCGCAATATCCTGAGGCTGCTCGCCGGCGAAGGCTGCAAGGTCACGGTGGTGCCCGCCACCACCTCGGCCGATGACATTCTGGCGATGAAGCCGGACGGCGTGTTCCTGTCGAACGGCCCGGGCGATCCGGCCGCGACCGGCAAATATGCGGTGCCGGTGATTCAGAAGGTGATCGAGACCGGCGTGCCGACCTTCGGCATCTGCCTCGGCCACCAGATGCTCGGCCTCGCGCTCGGCGGCAAGACCGTGAAGATGCATCAGGGCCACCACGGCGCCAATCATCCGGTCAAGGATCTCACCACCGGCAAGGTCGAGATCACCTCGATGAACCACGGCTTCGCGGTCGACAAATCGACACTGCCGGCCAACGTCCAGCAGACCCACGTGTCGCTGTTCGACGACAGCAACTGCGGTATCGCGCTGGCCGACAAGCCGGTGTTCTCGGTGCAGTACCACCCCGAGGCGTCGCCCGGTCCGCAGGACTCGCACTATCTGTTCCGCCGCTTCACCGATCTGATGCGCGCGAAGAAAGCCGCCGCGTAGTCGCGGCGGCTTTGGCTTCAACCATCATTCTCACGGATCACGTCCTCTCAACGGGTCGTTCCGGGGCGCGAGCCTAGCTCGCGAACTCGGAATCTGATCCGAGCACAGTCACCTCTGGATTCCGGGCTCGCGCCTATCGGCGCGCCCCGGAATGACGTGTATTGGGCGAGTGACGAACGCGGGAACGCCCTGCGCGACGTCACGTTATCTCAGCGAGCCGACGATCTTCCCCGCATCCGCTGGAGACGCCATGTCGCTTGCCCGCGACCAGATCAAACCGTTTGCGCTGGTGTTCGACGACGATGGGCTGATTCCGAACAACCCGTTGCCGCTGCTGCTGTACAAGCGCGCAGTCGACGTCGCGGGGCGCGATCCGGAGCAGGCGATCGAGGATCTGTTCGAACGGAGTGGTTGGGGCGATCGCTGGCGAAACGGGATTTTCGATTATCAGCACTATCACGCCACGGTGCACGAGGCGCTCGGCGTGGCACGCGGCTTGGCGATGGTTCTGTTCGGCGGCGAACAGGGCGAGGCGATCGAATTGACGCCCGGCGACATCGCCGTGCTGCCGGCCGGCACCGGCCACAAATGCGTCTTCGCCAGCCATGATTTCAGGGTGATCGGCGCCTATCCGCCGGGCACGCAGATGCAGGTGACCCGACCGACCCCGGACAATTATCGACGCGCTCGAAAGACGATTCCGCAGGTAGCGCTGCCGGAGACCGATCCGGTGTTCGGCAAGGACGGGCCGCTAATGAGGCTGTGGCGGAAGTAGCTTCGCACTGCTCATCCCGATGCGCGTCTTCACCTCTCCTCGCACGCGGGGAGAGGTCGAATTGTGCAGCCGGGTGAGGGCGTGTTCGCGAGGCCGAGAGACCAATCAAAGTAGCTATCGCAGTGCCGCTCACCCCTCTCCCCGCTAAGGGCGGGGAGAGGGAGTTCATTCTAGTTAGAGCTCTCTCTTTTATAGACTATTCAATGAGAGCCTCTTGTCCAGGCCTCGCCGCTTACGCCTCGTTGGCGCCTTCCTGGCGGGTGGCCTCGAACAGGAACCAGGTCCGTTTCTCAGTTTCGTCGATGAAGTTCTCGAGCAGGCCGGCGCTTGCGGCGTCCTTGCACTCGTCGACGATCTCATGCGCCTTGCGCATCGCGGCGGCGACCTTCTTGTTGTCGTTCATCAGCTCGCGCAGCATCTCGCGCGGCGGCACGTAGTCGTCGTTGTTGTCCTGGATCGTCTGCAGCTTGGAGATATGGCCGATCGAGCGCAGCGTGGTGCCGCCGACCTTGCGAACGCGCTCGGCGAGATCGTCGGTGGTGGCCAGGATTTGCGCCGACTGCTCGTCGAGCAGCAGATGATAGTCGCGGAAATGACGTCCGCTGATGTGCCAGTGGAAATTCTTGGTCTTCAGATACAGCGCGAACGAGTCGGCCAGCAGGCCGTTCAGCGCGGTCGAGATCTTCTCCACCGCCTGCGGCGGCAGATCGGTGGGGGTGTCGAGTTCGGGGGCGACGGAGGCGGATTTGGCTTTGGTCACGATGAGAATCCTGCGGTGATGCGGTTGACGTCCAGGGCGAACGCAGCGGTCGGCGGGACGGCCGGGCGCGGACGATCCAAGTCGATCCTGGAAAACACGTCTTGGATGTTTCGGCTGTGCATTGTGTTTCCCGCGAAACACGTTAGACCCCTCGTCAACGCGCTCCGTCCGCTGGCGTTCCATCTGGGGAACAGCCATGCGGAACAGGCGGCGCTCGACCGATCGGCCCTAGAATGGCCGCGTTCGGCCTGGTTTCGGCGGGTTTCGAGGTCAAGGGATGGACGACTGGATCGACTATTACGACTCCACCCACACGATCTATGTCAGCAACCACCATCGCGACGTGCATTTTGCCGAGATCGCCCGGGACATTACCGGCTACATCCCCTCCCCCGGTGCGGTGGTGCTGGATTATTCCTGTGGCGAGGCGCTGTCGGCGCCCAGTGTTGCGGAAGCCTGCGGCAAGCTGATCCTGGCCGAACCCGCGCCCGGGGTGCGCGGCCGGCTGATCGCCCGCTACGCCCTCAATACCAAGATCCGGGTGCGGTCGCTGGATGATCTGCGCACCATGCCGGAAGGCTCGGTCGATCTCGTGGTGATGAATTCGGTGGCGCAATATATGACGCCGGCCGAGCTCGACCAGTCCTTCGCGGTGATCAGGCGGCTGCTGTCGCCGCCCGGCGGCCTGGTACTCGGCGATATTCTCCGCCCCGAGGTCGGGATGCCACGCGACGTGCTGGCGCTGCTGATGATGGCGCGCCGCCACGGCTTCCTGACTGACGCGCTGTGGGGACTGGCGCGAACCGCGCTGTCCGACTATCGCGAGCTGCGCACCAAGATCGGCCTGCAGCGCTACAGCGAGTCCGAGATGCTCGCCAAGCTCGCCGCCGCCGGCTTCACCGCCCGCCGTGCCGAGCGCAACATCGGCCACAATCCGTGGCGGATGACCTTCGTGGCGCGGAAGGCGGAGTAGTTTCTTGCTGTCAAGCACACGGTCATTCCGGGGCGCTCGTACCACGAGCGACCCCGGAATCCCGAAGAGTTCTGCGTGTCAGATTCCTGGTTCGCGAGCTGATCGCTCGCGCCCCGGAATGACCGGCAGAAAGACCGCGGAGATCGCCGCCTACACCACCACGCTCAGGCGTTTCGCCGCCCTGGTGATGCCGGTGTAGAGCCAGCGGGCGCGGCTGTCCTGGAACGCGAAGCTCTCGTCGAAAAGCACGACGTCGTCCCACTGCGAGCCCTGGCTCTTGTGCACGGTGAGCACGTAGCCGTAGTCGAACTCGTCATAGGGCTTGCGCTGGTCCCACGAGATGTCCTCGATGCCGCCGGCAAAGCACTCGTTGCGGACCGAGACCTTGGTGAGCCGGCCGCCGAATTCCTCGTCGGGCGTCACCCGTAGGGTGATGATCTTGGTCTTGATCGGCGAGCGCGACTTCACCCGCCACAGCCCGCCGTTGAACAGCGCCTTCTTGCGGTTGTTGCGCAGGCACACCAGCTTGTCGCCGCCGACCGGAAACGGATCTTCGATATTGAGCCGCTGGCGGAAGCGCGCATTGTAGGCGCGACGGGTGTTGTTGCGGCCGACCAACACCTGATCGGCCTCCATCACCCGCTGAGGATCGAGCTGGTCGCGGCTCACCACTTCGGTGTCACCATAGCGGCCGCGTTCGAGTCCCCGGCCCTCGCGCACGTCCATCGACAGCCGCACGATCGGATCGTCCTGCGCCTGGCGATGCACCTCGGTCAGCATCACGTCGGGCTCGGCATTGGTGAAGAAACCGCCGCCCTGGATCGGCGGCAACTGCGCCGGATCGCCGAGCACCAGGAGCGGACAATCGAACGACATCAGGTCGCGGCCGAGTTCCTCGTCGACCATCGAGCATTCGTCGATCACGATCAGCTTGGCTTTGGACGCCGGCGCGTCGTCCCACAGCTCAAAACTCGGCTGTTCGACGCCGCTCTCCTTGGTGCGGTAGATCAGCGAATGAATGGTCTGGGCGTCGTCGCAGCCCTTGTTGCGCATCACCAGCGCCGCCTTGCCGGTGAAGGCGGCGAACTTCACCTCGCCCGACACCCCCTCGGCGATCTCGCGCGCCAGCGTGGTCTTACCGGTACCGGCATAGCCGAACAGCCGGAACACCAGCGGCGTGCCGCCCCGGCCGGGCTTGGCTTTCAGCCACTCGCCGACGGCTTTCAGGGCCTCGTCCTGGACTGGGGTGAAGGTGGTCATGGGCTTTCGGGAACTGGCGCGGGGCGGTCCGCGACTCGGATGGCCGCAAGCTAGCGTCTTGGCCGCGCGGCGCAAGCCGGCGCACCGCAGCACCGCCGGCGGCCCCGCAGCCGTTTGCCGCGCTCGCCGAGCTTCGGTCGCCTTGCCGCCGGCACGATCCTGCGCCAATGCTGGTTCTCGCGGCCGAACGGCCGGCGACCATGGCGCGCGCGATGAAACGGTTCGGCATCTTCCTGTTCTACTTGGTCGGCGCCATCGCCTTCGGCTACCTCGCGCTGTACGCCTACGCGATGCTCACCGCGCCGAAGCTGACCCCGGGAGAGCCGATCCGGATCTTCCGCAACCCCGACGCGCCTAAATATTCGTGAAGCGCTCCCCCCTCCCAGCAAGGGCGGGGCGAGGGAGCAGGCTGCGGACGGGGAGGTGCAGTGACTCCCCCAGCACGGACAAGTGATAGTAACCGCATCATTCCGGGTTCGCGCCTGCGGCGCGCCTCGGAATGACTGCGGATGAAGCTATTCTCTGCAGCCAATTGCCCTCTCCGCCCCACCTCCTTTCAGGAGGAGGGGCGGAGGAGAGACCTTCCAGAGGGGGCCGGAGGGCTCTCTTCAGGGTCGGGAAAATGCGATCGGCGACGTCAGCTCATCGCCACGAACGCACGAGGCTCGCCGCCGCCCGCGGGCGGAATCGGCAGGCCGCCATCGGCGTATTCGTTGAGCTTGTTGCGCAGCGTCCGGATCGAGATGCCGAGGATGTTGGCCGCATGGGTGCGGTTGCCGAGGCAGTGCTTCAAAGTCTCCAGGATCAGGTCGCGTTCGACGTCTGCCACCGTGCGGCCGACCAGCGCGCGGGTGACCTGCTCGGCCGCGAAGGTGGCGTGCGCCACCGCCGGCGGCGTCTTGGTCTGATCGAGCCGGTCGCCGTCAGGCGTAATGATCGCTTCGGGTCCGATCTCGTCGCCCTGCGCCATCAGCACCGCGCGGTGGATGGTGTTTTCCAATTCGCGGACGTTACCCGGCCAGCGATTGGTGGTGAGCACCCGGCGGGCCTCGGCCGACAACGGCCGCAACGGCACGCCGTTGGCGTCGGCGTATTTCTTGGCGAAGTGCTGCGCCAGTTCGAGAATGTCGGCCGGCCGCTCGCGAAGCGGCGGGATCTTCAGATTGACGACGTTGAGCCGGAACAGCAGGTCCTCGCGGAACGTGCCTTCGCGCACCGCTTCGGACAAATTACGATTCGAGGTGGCGAGGATACGGATATCGACCGGCACCGGGTTCTTGCCGCCGACGCGATCGATCACCCGCTCCTGAATCGCACGCAGCAGCTTCGACTGCAGCCGCACGTCCATTTCGGAGATTTCGTCGAGCAACAGCGTGCCGCCGCTGGCTTCCTCGAACTTGCCGATGCGGCGCGCCACAGCGCCAGTGAAGGCGCCCTTCTCGTGGCCGAACAGTTCGGATTCCAGGAGATGCTCAGGGATGGCTGCGCAATTGATGCTGATGAACGGCTTTTTGGCGCGACCCGAGCGGCTGTGAACGTAGCGCGCCAGCACCTCCTTGCCGGTGCCGGACTCGCCGGTGATCATCACCGAGGCGTCGGAAGCGGCGATCTGCTGCGCCAGCTTCACCACCCTGGCCATCGCGTCGTCGCGATACACCAGTTCGCGGGAATCGTTGGCCACCGCAGCCAGCACCGCAGCGATCAGCTCCGGATCCGGCGGCAGCGGGATATACTCCTTGGCGCCGGCGTGGATCGCGGCGACTGCGGCGCGGGCGTCGGAAGCGATGCCGCAGGCGACGATCGGCACCGCGATGTGCTCGGCCTCCAGCCGCATCACCAGATCGCGGATATCGAGCGCGACGTCGACCAGAAGCAAGTCGGCGCCTTTGCCGCCGCGCAGCACCCGCATCGCCTGTTCGTTGTCGGCCGCATGAGTGACCGACGCGCCGTTGTCGATCGCGATCTTGGTCGCGGTGGTGAGCTGGCCCTTGAGGGTGCCGACGATGAGAAGCCGCATGGATTGCTCCTGGATATCCTGCTGCGCGAATCCGCGCGCTGCTCGTTTAGGTGTCTGCCTTGATGATTTCCGTCATGGTGACGCCGAGCTTGTCTTCGACCAGCACGACCTCGCCGCGCGCCACCAGGCGGTTGTTCACATAGATGTCGATCGCCTCGCCGACGCGGCGATCGAGCTCCAGCACCGCGCCGGGCCCGAGCTTGAGCAGCTCGCCGACGTCCATTTTCGAGCGGCCGAGCACAGCCGAGACTTGCACCGGGACGTCGAACACCGCCTCGAGATCGGCGGCGACGCGCGAAATCTGCTCGTCCTCCTGATAGCCGACGTCCGCCAGCGGCGGCGCATCGGCGCCGTTGAGGTCGGGAAGCGGCACCTGGCCGTCATTGTCGCCCATGTCTCACTTTCCTCCCGATCATCGGCCGCTGTTGCGCGATGCCATGTAGCGGCCCACCAATTCGTCGATCTTGGCTTCGACCGCGGCGCGCTCCAGCACCACGCCGCCATCGGCCCATTCGATCTTGCAGTCGCCGCCGGCGATCTCCGGATCGGCCAGCAGCACCAGACGCCCCGCAAACCCGCTCTGCTTGGCGAGCAGCTCAATGCGTTCGCGCGCGGCCTCATAGAGCGAGTCGTTGATCCGCACCACCAGATGCGGCGTCGCCACCAAATGACGGAAGCAATCGCCGACCAGCGCAGTGATCTCGGCGAGCGGCTCGGCGGCGACCAGTTCGCCGCACAGCTTTCGCGCCGCTGCGACCGCCACTTCGACCGCCTCGGTCTCCATCCGGGTTTCGACGCCGCCGATGCCGCTGGCGATCACATGCATCGCCTGCGCGACCTGCTCCAGCGCCATCGCGCTACGCCGCTGAGCCTCGACCATGGCCTCGTTCTGACCAGCCGCGAATCCGTTGTGATAGCCGCGCTGCTCGGCAGCGGCGACGGCCTGCGCCAGCTCGGCTGCGGCGATCGTCTTCTCGCGGGTCTTTTCCGGCGCCCCGAAATCGTCGTTGAATAGGAATTTCTGTGCGGGAGCGGCCATCAGTACACCAATTCGTCGTCGGCACGGTTCTTGGTCAGCACGATCTCGCCCTTGGCGGCGAGGTCCTTGGCGAGGTTGACGAGCAGCGCCTGCGCCTCGTCGACGTCGCGTAGCCGCACCGGACCGAGCGCGGCCATGTCGTCGAGCAGCATCTTGCCGGCGCGCGACGACATGTTGCCGAGGAAGAACCCGCGGACCTCCTCGTTGGCGCTCTTCAGCGCGATCGCCAGCTTATCCTTGTCGATATTGCGCATCAGCGTCTGCGCCGAGCCGGCGTCGAGCTTGACCAGATCGTCGAACGTGAACATCAGCGCCTTGATGCGCTCGGCGGATTCGCGATTGTCCTCTTCCAGCGAGGTGATGAACCGGGTCTCGGTCTGGCGGTCGAAATTATTGAAAATCTCCGCCATCACCTCGTGGGCGTCGCGGCGGCGGGTCTGCGACAGGTTCGACATGAATTCGGAGCGCAGTGTCTTCTCGACGCTTTCGATCACTTCTTTCTGCACCGACTCCATCCGGAGCATCCGGTTGATGACGTCGAGCGCCATGTCCTCGGGCAGGATCGCCAGCACCTTGGCGGCATGCTCCGGCTTCAGCTTCGACAGCACCACCGCGGTGGTCTGCGGGTACTCGTTCTTCAGATAGTTGGCGAGCACCTCTTCGGAGACGTTGGACAACTTCTCCCACATGTTGCGGCCGGCCGGGCCGCGGATCTCTTCCATGATGCCGGTGACGCGGTCGGCCGGCAGATATTTCTGCAGCAGCCGCTCGGTGGCGTCGTAGGTGCCCATCAGCGCGCCGGACGCCGACATCCGCGACACGAATTCGAGCAGCAGATCCTCGACCGTTTCCGGCTCGATGGTGCCAAGCGTCGACATCACCGAGGACAGTTCGCGCACCTCCTCGTCGTCGAGCAGACTCCAGATCTTGCCGCCGTACTGCTCGCCGAGTGCCAGCATCAGGATCGCGGCGCGCTTCGGTCCGCTCAGCGGCTTGCTCGGCGCCCGGCCGCTCTGACGCTGCGCCAGCGTCGCGACGACGGAGGCGATGTCATCCTGGCTGGTTGCTGGGAGGGAAGCGTCTGCCATGGCGGATTAGGCGGCGGGTTCGGCCAGCCATTGACGGACAATGGCGGCGGTTTCGTTGGGATTGCGTTCGGCGAGCTCGCCAACCCGGTGCACCGACTGGGCGTGGACCTGACCCTGCACCTGGGCGATGTCGATCATGCTGGGCATTCCGGGCGCCACCGGCTGCCCGTCGACGCCGATCTGCGGCACGGTGCCGTCGGCCAGCGCCGGCAGGCCCGCCGCTTCCGGCGTCTGCTCTGCGGCGAGCACGCGCTTGACCAGAGGGCGGATCACCATGAACAGCACCACCAAGCCGAGCAGGAACATCACCCCGAGCTGAATCATGTTCATGATGTCGTCCTTGGTGAATTGGAACATGCCCATCAGCCCGGCGGGCTCCGGCAGTTTCTCGATCTGCGGCGCTTCGGCGAATTTCAGGTTGACGACTTCGATCTGGTCGCCGCGCTTCTGATCGAAGCCGATCGCCGAGCGCACCAGCGCGGCGATCCGGTCGAGCTGCTCCTTGGACCGCTCGGCGTAAACCAGCTCACCCTTGTCGTCCTTGGTGTAGGCGCCGTCGACCAGCACCGCGACCGAGAGCCGGTTGACCCGGCCGGCCTCGGTGACTTCGGTCTTGGTGACGCGAGAGATCTCGTAATTGTTGGTCTCTTCGGACTTCTTGCTGACGTCGCGTGCGCCGGCGCCCTGTCCCTGGTTGGCGCCGGGCAGCTCGTTGTTGACGGTCACCTGACCATCGGCGGCCGAGGTCGCGGCGGATTCTTCACGAGTCTGACTCGACCGCAGCACCCGTCCTTCCGGATCGAACGTGTCGGAGGTCTGGGTGATCTTGTTGTAGTCGAAGTCGGCCGAGACCTGGACCCGGGCACGCCCCGAGCCGACCACCGAGGAAACGATGCCCTCGATCTGGTGACGCATCCGCTTTTCGAATGCGGCGCGCCGCTCGTCGCTGGTGGCGCCTTCCATCTGCTCGCCGCTGGCCGAGCCGTCGGCGAGCAACTGCCCCGCCTCGTCGACGATCGACACCCGTTGCGGCTTCAGGCCGTTGACGGCGGAAGCAACGAGATGGCGGATGGCGCGGACCTGCTGCGGCTCCAGCGCGCCGCGCACCCGCAGCACGATAGAGGCGGACGGCTCCGGCGCCTCGCGCGAGAACAACGGCCGCGCCGGCAGCACCAGATGCACCCGCGCCGCCTGAACCCGGTCGATCGCCCGGATGGTGCGCGACAATTCGCCTTCGAGTGCGCGTAGATGGTTGATGTTCTGGACGAAGCTGGTGGTGCCGAGCGCATCCGACTTGTCGAAGATCTCGTAGCCGACGCCGCCGCCCTTCGGCAGGCCGCCTTCGGCCAGCTTCATCCGCAGCCGGGTCACCTTGTCCTTCGGCACCAGCAAAATGGCGCCCTCGTTGCGCATCTCGAACGGAATACCCTGGCGCTCCAGCTCCTTGATGATGCTGGACGAGTCCTCGACGCTGAGGTCCGTATAGAGAGTCGTCATCTGCGGCTGCGACACCCGCATGATGACGAAGGCGAAGAAGCCGACCAGCGCAACCGTGACGGCGATCATCGCCATCAGCCGGGCGGCCCCCAAGCCTTTCAGGAAACTCAACAGATTCTGCAAGGACCAGCCCCTCGGATGCACGACGCGACCGACCGGCGGGATCAGCCTCCCCGCCCGGCTAGGCAAATCTTGCCTATGGGATGGTTTCCATATGGTTAACGAATCTTAACGGACCGGAAAAACCGGCGAAAATGCTGAAAGCCGGCTTCCCGAAAAGGAGCCGGCTTTCATCGAATCGTCGAAATCTGGAAAGGATTTGTTTACTGGCGATACTGCTGGATTCGGGTGGTCCGCAGCCCGGCCAGACCGTGATGGTCGATCGAGAACTGCCAGGACAGGAATTCGTCCACCGTCAGGGTGTATCGGCTGCACGCCTCTTCCAGAGAGAGCAGTCCGCCGCGGACCGCGGCCACGACTTCGGCCTTCCGGCGAATGACCCAGCGCTTGGTGCCGGGTGCAGGCAGGTCCGCGATCGTCAATGGGCTTCCATCGGGCCCGATCACGTATTTTACCCTCGGGCGGTGGGGCTCTGTCATGGCGTACTCACAACTCGCAAAGCACTCAACTCACAGGCTTAACCTAAGCGGCCCGGCTTAAAATTTGCCTAAGCGCGACACGAGATCGCGGGTATTGCTGTTAGTAATCCGGTAACGATTGGCTCAACGCCCGTGCTGTCCTGATGTGAATACGTGGAACGACCGACCGTGGCAGGTTCGGCTTCCGGATCGGCGGTCGATCGTCTAGTGCTGATGTATGAGCGACGACAGCGCACGGGCAACGACGCCCGCCCCCAACCCGAACGCGAATGCCGGTACCCGCTCGCATGCGGTCGCACTCGACGACACGACGTTGGCGGCGATCGACCAGTGGGCGACGAGCCGGCGCATGTCGCGAACAGAAGCGCTCGCCGAGCTGGTGCGGCTCGGCCTCGGCATCGCACCAGGCGCAAGGCCACCGCTCGCGATTGCACCGGACCGCGCGGTCGAACTCGCCGCGTCGCAGATCCACGCGCTGATCGATCCCGAAGCGCCGACGGACGAACGCGACCGGAGAATCGCTCGGCTGGTCGAAGGCCCGCCGGAATTCGTCGAAGCGCGTGTCGACCTGCCGCGCCGCCGCGCCACGGATCTGACGCCGCCCACAATTGCCGCCACCCTGCCGCCGGCCGCTCCCGGCACGCCGCAGCGTCGCGCTACGGATCGATCAGCACTCCCGGATTGAGCATCGCGTGCGGATCGAATTCGCGTTTGGCGGCGCGTAGCGCCGCAGCGAACAGTTCGGGACGCTGACGGTCGTACCATTTGCGATGATCGCGCCCGACCGCGTGGTGATGGGTGATGGTGCCGCCGGCGGCGATCAACGCGTCGCTCGCCGCATCCTTGATCGCCTGCCATTGCTCGAGCAGCGCGCCGTGCCGTCCGAGCGCATGAAACGAGAAATACGGCGCAGGTCCGTCCGGATAGACGTGGGTGAAGCGACAGGTGACTTCGCCCTTGATCCCGGTCGCATCCAGGATCGCCTGCTCGGTCGCAGCCTTGATGCCGTCGTGGAAGCTCTCGAACCGCTCCCAGGTTATCGACGTTTCGAAGGTGTCGTTGATCAGTCCCGCGGGCGTCAGGAATTCCCGCGCATAGGGCATCCGGATGAAGGCGTTGCGCCACAGTCCGGCGGCACCTTCGAGATGTGCCGATGAAGCGTCGGCCTCTTCCTTGGTGCCGCCGTGGTCGGCGCAGCATTCCAGCGCTCGCGCCATCCACGGCTCGACCGGGTGATCGCCACTCTCGAACGCCAGCACCATGATGGCGACGCTGCCGTCGGCGGCACCGGTGTTGTACGCCTCCTGCGGATCAAGAATACGACAGTTCGACGGATAGAGTCCCGCCTGCGCCACCGCCCGGACCGCGTGCGCCGCGGCGAAGAAGGTCGGAAAACGCACCGAAGCGCCGGCGCGGAACATCGGGCGTGATTGCAGCCGCATCCAGGCCGCGGAGATCACGCCCAGAATGCCTTCGGAGCCGATAAACATCCGGTCCGGGCTCGGGCCGGCGCCGGAGCCCGGCAGCCGCCGCGTCTCGACCACCCCTCGCGGCGTCACCACGCGGAGGCTTTCGACCAAATCGTCGATGTGGGTGTAGAGGCTGGCGAAGTGACCACCGGAGCGGGTCGCGATCCAGCCGCCGAGCGTGGAGTATTCGAAGCTCTGCGGAAAGTGCCGGAGCGTGACATTGCGCGACTTGAGTTGCGCCTCCAGCGCCGGACCGAACGCGCCGCCCTGGATCAGCGCCGCGCGGGAAGTGGCGTCGACCTCGAGCACCTTGCCGAGGTGCCGCAGATCAAGCGTCACCGCCGCTTTGTAGCGGCTGCCGTCGACGCGGCATTCCACGCCGCCGCACACCGACGAGCCACCGCCGAACGGCGTCAACGCGGCGCCGGCGCCGCCGGCCCAATCCATCACCGCGGCGATCTCAGCTTCGTCGCGGGGATAGGCGACGACGTCAGGCGCGGCATCGTAGTCGCCGAGCATGCCGCGAACGTAGTCTGGATAGGATTTGCCATAGGCGTGGGCGGCGCGGTGATAGACATCGACCGCGCAGATTTCGGACAGCGACTTCGGCGGCACGATCCGGGGTTCGCGGAGCTTGATGTCGTCGAGCGCGGCGACGCCGACCCTCTCGAAGCTGTCGCAGCCGAACTTCGCCTGATAGCGGCCGAGCACGAACGCCTGCTCGGCCTCCGTCATGCCCTCGCCTTCCCGTCCCCAGCCATAGTGCTTCAGCCGCGCGCCCATCCTCGACCTCCCGGTTGCTTGCCGGCGAGGTGCCAATGCCACGCCGATCAGCAGGGAGTGTGACGGGCAATGCCGAGGCCGGCAAGCCGGCTCGGTTCAGCCCGCGGCGTCGCGCACAGGTACCACCAGAATGTCGCGCTGCAGTTGGCGCAACACCTCCTCGGTCACGCTGCTGAGCAACAACCGCACCGCACCACGCCGCGCGTGGGTACCGATCACCACCAGATCGGGGCGCAATTCGGTAGCAGCCTCGATGATATCGGTGGCGAGGCCGACCCCTTCCCTGACCACGGTGGAGTAGTCGATGTCGTCGAGCCTAAGCGGTTCGAGGAAGCGCACCAGATCCCGCACCGCATCGGTGCGGGTGTCGACCAGATAGTCGTCGAGACTGGTCTTGTCGACGCCGGCGTAGTTGAGCATGCCAGCGGCGGCGGCGTCGTAGACGTGCATCACGATCAGTTTGGTCCGTTGCAGCAGGCCGAGCCGGCGCCCGGTCTCAAGTGCCTGGGCCGAGCAGTCGGTCAGTTCGACCGGCGCGAGGCTCTTCGCGTAGGGCAACGCCGGATCAAGATTGGCCATCAGAACCGGCACCGTGCTGTTGCGAATCACCCTCTCGGCGGTGGTGCCGACGAAAATGTCGCGCAGGAATAGCCGGCGATGGCTGCCGACCACGCACAGATCGGCGCTCTCCTGCTGCGCAGCACGGACGATGCCGTCGAACGGCGTGCCGAGTATGACCAGTGGCCTGCAATCCAGGCCGGCCAGATAGGTGTGTTCGCGGATCGCATCCGCGAGCGCCGACTCGGCGAGTTCGACCTCCACCGTGACGATGTGCTCGGGCTGATCATCGTCCACCACATGGGCGATCACCAGGCCGGCGCCGCTTTGCCTGGCGAGGGCGGCGGCACGGCGCACCGCACGATCTGAGCGCGCCGAGAAATCAGTGGCGGCGAGCACAACCTTCAGGCCGGACATCGTATCGGGACGGGGCAGTTCATTCATGATGAAACTCGTCGTTGGAGTGAAGCGGGCGCGACGACGCGATGACCGGCTACGGCTCGAGACGCTGCAGCGCTCCGATCCTGCGCATCACCAGCTTCTCCAGTTCGAGCACGATCATCAGCACCACGCCGGCGCCGATCACCACCGCACCGTCGACCAGCGAGATCGGCGTGGTGGCGAACAGGCTGTGCATGAACGGCGCATAAGTGAAGGTGAGCTGCGCGGCGACCACCACCACCAGCGCGGCCAGCACCGGCATAGTCCCGAGCGCGCCACGCAGCGATATCGAACTGGTGTGAAGATAGCGAACGTTGAACAGATAGAAGATCTCGAACACCACGATCACGTTGACCACCATGGTGCGCGCGGTCTCCAGCGGCAGGCCCTTGCCGAGTGCGAAGAAGAAGATCGCCAACGCGCCGACGGTGAACAGGAACGAGACGAAGAAGATCCGCCATACCAGAAACCGCGACAGCAGCGGCGCGTGCGCCGGCCGCGGCGGGCGCTTCATCACGCCGGGCTCCGGCGGCTCGAACGCCAACACAAGGCCGAGCGTGACGGTGAGGATCAGGTTGATCCACAGGATCTGCACCGGCGTCATCGGCATGGTGAAGCCGACCAGGATCGCAATGATGACGGTGAGCACCTCGCCGCCGTTGGTCGGAATCGTCCAGGCTATCACCTTGCGGATGTTGTCGTAGACGGTGCGGCCTTCCTGTACGGCGGCGACGATGGAGACGAAATTGTCGTCGAGCAGCACCACCTCGGAGGCTTCCTTGGCCGTTTCGGTGCCCTTGTGGCCCATCGCGATGCCGACATCGGCCTGCTTGAGCGCCGGCGCATCGTTGACGCCGTCGCCGGTCATCGCCACCACCGCACCGGTGGATTGCAGCGCCTGGACGATGCGCAGCTTGTGTTCCGGATTGGTGCGGGCGAACACGTCAGTGCGGCGCGCCAGCTCGACGAAGCCGGAATCCGGGGTGCGGTCGAGCTCGGCACCGGTGACGACATCGGGATGATCGGTGAGGTTCAGTTGCCGTGCGATCGACTCCGCCGTCGCGGCGTGATCGCCGGTGATCATTTTGACCACAATGCCGGCGGAGCGGCACTCGGCGATCGCCTGGATCACCTCGTCGCGCGGCGGATCGATGAAGCCGACCAGCCCCATGAACGACAGTCCCTCGTCGAGATCGGCGAAGCCGAGCTGATCGGACGGCCGCGCCGGCGAGCGTAGCGCAAAGCCGAGCACGCGCTCGCCTTCGGCCGCAGCGCGCGCAATCTGCGCGGTCCAGAATTCCGGATCAATCGGATGCAGCGCACCGCCCGGACCAACCTGGGTCGCGCACATGCCCAGCAGCCGTTCCGGCGCGCCCTTGACGAAGATCACCTGCGCGCCGGATTCGGCAGCGTGACGGGTCGCCATGAAGCGGTGCTTGGCATCGAACGGAATTTCATCGGAGCGCTTCCACGCTGACCGCTCGCCTTCCGGATCGAGCCCGGCCTTGATCGCGAGCGCGACCAGCGCGCCCTCCATTGGATCGCCATCGACGACGAAGTGCCCATCGACCTGGCGAAGCTGGGCGTCGTTGCACAGCAGCGCCGAGCGGATCAGTTGCGCCGCTGACGCCACCGCTTCGGGATCGTCGCGGCCGTCGACCGTGAACTCGCCCTTCGGCACGTAGCCCGAGCCGCTGACCAGGATGGTGTGGTCGGCGGTGACGATGCGCCGCGCGGTCATCTCGTTGCGGGTCAGCGTGCCAGTCTTGTCGGAGCAAATTACCGACGTCGCGCCGAGGGTTTCGACGGCCGGCAGCCGGCGGATGATGGCGTTGCGCCTCGCCATTCGCTGCACACCGATGGCCAGCGTGATCGTGATCACCGCCGGCAGCCCCTCCGGCACCACGCCGACCGCGAGCGCCACCACGGCGATCAGCGCGTCCGACCAGGCGTAGTCGCGCACCAGTGTGGCGAAGGCGAAGATCGCCACCGCCGCCGAGATTGCCACCCAGGTGAAGCGTTCACCGAACCGATTGATCTGTGCCAGCAGCGGCGTCGCCAGTTGTTCGACGCCCTGGATCATGGTGCTGATGCGACCGATCTCGGTGCGGGCGGCGGTCGCGACCACGACACCAAAGCCCTGCCCGGCCGAAACCAGCGTGCCGGAAAACGCCATGCACAGTCGGTCGCCGAGCGGCGCGTCGGGCGCCGCCGGCTGGTCGTGCTTTTCCGACGCGACCGACTCGCCGGTCAGCATCGCTTCATCGATCAACAGGCCGCGGGCACGTGTCAGCCGCAGATCGGCCGGCACGCGGTCGCCAGCCTCGATCATGACTACGTCGCCGGGCACCAACTCCTCGGCCGGCACAACGACGCGATGACCGTCGCGCCAAGCATGAGCGCGCGGCGAGATCATCTTCTTGATCGCCGCGAGCGCCTTCTCGGCTTTGTCCTCCTGAAGGTAGCCGACGATGGCGTTGATGGTCACGACTGCGACGATCACCGCAGCATCGATATGGTGACCGAGGAACGCGGCAGCGACTGCGGCCGCCAGCAGGAAGTAGATCAACGTATTGTTGAACTGCGACAGGAACCGCAGGATCGCCGAGCGGCGCGGCGGCTCCGGTAGCGCATTGGGGCCGTAGCTCTCCAACCGGCGCCTCGCCTCCTCGCTGCTGAGGCCGCCACGACTGGTGCCGAGAGCGGCGAGGACGCGGTCTGCATCGACCGCATGCCACATTTCCGCGGAGGCCTGATCGTTCGGGCCCTTGATGTCGGCTTGCAATACTTCGGTCATGGTGGGGTCTCGACGTCTTGGGCTCGGCAAGAACGCTGCGGTTCGAAGCCGAACGCATCCCTCAGAAGACGCGTCCATGGCCTCTGCTCCGTCCGATCCCGAACAAGGGAATCGGCCACGCAACGCGATGGGAGGAAATCGAAATGCCGGACGGCGTCGCCGCGGCGATCAGGCGAGAACGGGCTCAGCGCCTCGCGCCGTCGGACGACGGCTCGCTCGATCGGGATGACGGCAGCAGACGGAGTCGCGGCGTGAGGACTATGCGGCTATTGGCGGACGCAGTTGCGGAGGCTCGCTGCGATCGAGCATCGGCTCGACCAGCGGCAGGTGCACGCGGGTCGACTGATCGCAGCCGAGGTTCCTGAACGACACCGGAGTCAGCGCATTGGCGCTGTCGGTCGTCATGATCTCCGGATCGTCAGTGAGATTCAGCGGCGGAACCGGAGGCGGCGTCTTGACGAGGGTAAACTCGGGACGCGGCCCATCTTGAGCCGCGGCGACCGAAACGTTGCCGAGAACGAGCACAGCGAATGCACACACACAGATCGCCGCCTGAAGCCACAAGCGCACTGCGGCGGAGATCGCCAAGCCGTCCCTCTTTCGTTCAAATCGCATCGTCGCGCAGCGTACCCCATCTCGATCAGGACTGACAAAGGGTAGCGGCCGGAGGTCGACGGTCACATTGACCTCTATCAAGGGGTTAGCCGTTTGGATGCGGCGGGTGGTCACAGTCGGCGGAAGGTCGCGGCAACCGCAACCCGGTATCAAAACACCGCAGTCGGACCGACCTACGGTGCACGCGGGCGCTTGACCGCAATCGCGGGTGCGCGCAGTACGGCGGCTTCCGCAAAGGCAGATACATGACCGACTCCCCTCAACTCTCGCGGCCGACGCCGACCCTGGCGCAATTGCTCGACGCCGTGCGCTTCCTCACCATCCTGCCGGTGCCGAGCGCCGACCGCGCCCCGGAGCCCGACTGGCTGATGCGAGCGATGACGTTCTTTCCCGTGGTCGGAGTCGGCATCGGCGTGGTGTCAGCGGCGGCGATGATCGTCGGCACCTCCCTGTTCGGACCGACGCTCGGCGCGCTCTTCGCGGTGACCGCCTCGATCGCGCTGACCGGCGCCTTCCACGAAGACGGTCTCGCCGACACCTTCGATGCGTTCGGCGGCGGCTGGACGGTCGAGCGCCGACTCGAGATCATGAAGGATAGCCGCATCGGCACCTACGGGGCGCTCGCGCTCGGCATCGGCGTGGCGCTCCGGGTTGCGGCGCTGACGCTGCTGCCGCTGTGGGCGGCCCTGGCCGCGCTGGTCGCCTGCCATGCGGCGTCGCGCGGCGCGTCGTGCCTGGTGGCGCATCAGATGAGCTACGCCGGCAATACCGCGGCGATGAAGGCGAGCTACGCCGATACCACGCTGCGCAAGGACGAACTGGTGCTCGGCGCAATCGCTGTCGCGCTCGGCGCGCTGCCGCTGTTACTGGTTTCGCCGATCGCGTTGGTGATCGGCCTCGCCGCCGGTGCCGCACTCACCGCAGCGATGGCCGGCTGGGCCAAGCGCCTGATCGGCGGCTACACCGGCGACGTGCTCGGCGCCAGCGAGCAATTGTTCGAAATCGGCTTTCTGCTTGGCGTCGCGGCGGTGATCGCCGGATAGGTCGGTCGCTCCAGTCCCTTCATCATAGCGAGGAGCACCCGGATCGACGCTTCGCGTCGTCCGATTACAGGCTCCGCGACGAAGCAATTCAGAAGCCCGGTGCACCCGCTTCCTGGATTGCTTCGCTTCGTTCGCAATGATGAGAAAGCAATTAGTGGCTGATCATCCAGGGCCGCGCGGTGGGGAAGCCCTTGGCGCCGCTCTTGGTGCGGGTCTGCAGCCGCGCCGGCTTCTTGATGCCCGAACAGCAACTGCAGCCGGGGGCATGTTTGGCTTTGTATTCGCCGACCGTCATCGGCGCGTTGCGGCTCTTCTCGTTGGTGGCGTGGGCGGCGCGCTGCGAGGACGGCATGCAGGAGAAATTCGGCGCGGTGAGGATCACCCGCGGTGACGAAGTCTCGCAGGTCGGGCAGAGCTGCGGATCGTCACATTCCGCCATCGGCCGCAGATCGGTGAACGGCCCGCAGGCGTCGCATAGATACTCGTAGACAGGCATCGTCGTTTCCCTTGCGCTGACGATTGGTTCGGACCTGTGCGATGGGAGCGGGGCGGAAAACACGCCCCGTCCCGCCCCCCGTCGCGCAGGGAAGTCTTGGCGACTAGCCGCCATGATGACTGCTCGGCGGTTGCCACGTTGTTCCCGTCATGCCCGGGCTTGTCCCGGGCATCTACGCCTTGATGCGGCTCAGCAGTTAAGGCGTGGATGGCCGGGACAAGCCCGGCCATGACGACGTTTGGTTACTTATCCGGCGAAATCGGCATCTGGATGTCGCCCTTGATCGCCTTCACCGGGCCGGCCGAGGTCGGCATCATGTCGAAGTCGAAGATTTCGGTCGGCAGCCACAGCGTGGCGCAGGCGTTGGGAACGTCGACGACGCCGGAGATATGGCCCTGCACCGGCGCAGTGCCGAGGATCGAATAGGCCTGAGCGCCGGAGTAGCCGAACTTCTTCAGATACTCGATGGCGTTCAAGCACGCCTGGCGATACGCCACAGTGACGTCGAGATAATGCTGCTGGCCCTGCTCGTCGACCGAAATGCCCTCGAAGATCAGATAGTCCTTGTAGTTCGGCGTCACCGGCGACGGCTTGAAGATCGGGTTCTTGATGCCGTATTTCGAGACGCCGTCCTTGATGACGTCGACCTTGATGTGCAGCCAGCCGGCCATCTCGATCGCGCCGCAGAAGGTGATCTCGCCGTCGCCCTGGCTGAAGTGCAGATCGCCCATCGACAGGCCGCCGCCCGGCACATAGACCGGGAAGTAGATCTTCGAACCGCGCGACAGATCCTTGATGTCGCAGTTGCCGCCATGTTCGCGCGGCGGCACCGTGCGGGCACCTTCGGCCGCGGCCTTGGCCTTGTCGTCGCCCTTCAGCTTGCCCATATGGGCGGTCGGCCCGAACGGCGGATTGGCGAGGCCGGGCACCCGGGTCGGATTGGTGGCGATCAACGCGGTTTCACGTTCATTCCACGCCGCCAGCAGCTTCGGATCGGGCAGACAGCCGATCAGACCGGGATGAATCAGCCCGGCGAAATTGACGCCCGGGATGTGACGCGATGAGGTGTACATCCCCTTGAAGTCCCAGATCGACTTCTGTGCCAGCGGGAAGTGGTCGGTGAGGAAGCCGCCGCCGTTCTGCTTGGAGAAGAAGCCGTTGAATCCCCACATGCTCTCGGCCTTCGGGCCGATGTCGAGCAGATCGACGACCAGAAGATCGCCGGGCTCGGCGCCCTTGACGCCGATCGGGCCCGACAGGAAGTGCACGATCGACAGGTCGATGTCGCGAACGTCGTCGGCCGAGTCGTTGTTCTTGATGAAACCGCCGGTCCAATCATAGGTCTCGACGATGAAGTCGTCACCGGGATTGACCCACGCGGCCATCGGAATGTCCGGGTGCCAGCGGTTGTGGACCATCTCGTTGTCGTAGGCCGACTGTGTGAGGTCGACCTTGATCAGTGTCTCTGGCATCGGAAGCTCCCCTTGTTACCAGTGGACGGTGGAAAACTAGACGGACAGATATTTCGCGACCTGCGCCTCATCGACGCCGGCACGCGGCTCATCGCGCACGATTTCGCCGTTCTCGATCACCAGCACCCGATCGGCGACGTCGAGCGCGAAGCTCAGCACCTGCTCGGACACGATGATCGAAAGACCGCGGCTGTCGCGGATGCGCTTCAAGGTGCGCGCCATCTCGCGAATGATCGACGGCTGGATGCCCTCGGTCGGTTCGTCGAGCAGCAGCACCTTCGGCTTGGTGGCGAGCGCGCGGGCGATCGCCAATTGCTGTTGCTGGCCGCCCGACAGGTTGCCGCCGCGCCGCCCCTTCATTTCGAGCAGCACCGGAAACAGCTCGTAGATGTCGGCCGGCACCTCGCTGTCGCCGGAGGCCGCAAGCCCGGTCTCGATGTTCTCCTTCACCGTCATGGTGGAGAAGATCATGCGGCCCTGCGGCACATAGGCGAGCCCCTTGGCGACGCGCTCGTAGCTCTTGAGGACGCCGAGCTCGACGCCGTTCATGGCGATCGAGCCCTTGCGCTGCGGGACGATGCCCATCAGCGATTTCATCAGGGTGGTCTTGCCCATGCCGTTGCGGCCCATGATCGCGACGATCTCGTTCGGCGCGACGTCGATATTGAGCCCGTGCAGCACCTCGCTCTGGCCATAGGCGACGTGCAGATCGTTGATAGCAAGCATGTCCGCCTCCTTTAGTGGCCCAGATAGACTTCGATCACCTTGGGGTCGTTCTTCACCGTGTCCATGGTGCCCTCGGACAGGATCTGGCCCTGGTGCAGCACGGTGACCTTGTGGGCGATGTCTTCGACGAACTTCATGTCGTGCTCTATCACCAGAACCGAGCGGTCCTTGATGATGGTGTGCAGCAGCTCGGCGGTCTTGACGCGCTCGGAGACGCTCATGCCGGCGACCGGCTCGTCGAGCATCAACAGGTCGGGGTCCTGGATCAGCAGCATGCCGATCTCGAGCCACTGCTTCTGGCCGTGGCTGAGCAGATCGGCGCTCATACCTAGCTTGTCCTTGAGGAAGATCGCCTCGGCGACTTCCTCCACGCGCTCGCGCACGGCGGCGGTGCGCTTGAACGCCAGCGCACCGAACACCGAGCGGCCCTGCGGATATGAGATCTCCAGATTCTCGAACACCGTGAGGTCTTCGTAGATCGACGGCGTCTGGAACTTGCGCCCCACCCCGACCTGGACGATCTGGTTCTCCTTCATCTTGGTGAGATCCTTGCCGCGGAAATGGATCGCACCGGAGGTCGCTTTGGTCTTGCCGCAGATCAGATCCAGCACCGTGGTCTTGCCGGCTCCATTGGGGCCGATGATCACGCGGATCTCGTTCTCCTCGACGTAGAACGACAGATCGTTGACCGCCTTGAAGCCATCGAACGAAACCGTGAGCCCTTCCACAGCGAGCAGGAATTCGGGCGGTTGATGACCGATCAGCATGATGTCCTCCTCATTCCGCCGGGGCGCCGTCGGCCACCGAGCCGAACGGTTTGCCGTTGCCGTGATCCGAACCGGGCTTACGCTTGCTGATCAGCTTGCCGAACAGCGGCTGGACATTGTCGCGCCAGATGCCGGCCAGACCATTCGGGAAGATCAGCACCACCGCGATGAACAAGGCACCCAGGCCGAACAGCCAAAGCTGCGGGAAGGATTCCGACAGCGAGGTCTTGGCGAAATTGACCAGAAGCGTGCCGTAGACCGCGCCGAAGATCGACAGCCGGCCGCCGACCGCGGTGTAGATCACCATCTCGATCGACGGTACGATGCCGACGAAGGACGGCGACATGAAGCCGACATTGAGGGTGAACATCGCGCCGCCGATCGCCGCAAACATTGCCGCGAGGCAGAACGCGAAGATCTTGAAATTGGCGACGCTGTAGCCGGAGAACCGCACCCGGTCCTCTTTCTCGCGCATCGCCACCAGAATGCGGCCGAGCTTGGCGTGACGCACGAACAGCGCCAGCAGGATGCAGCCGAACAGGAACGCGACCTCGACGAAGTAGAGCACCACCTTGGCGTGGTCGGGACGGATGTCCCAGCCCTTCAGAGTGCGCAGGTCGGTGATGCCGTTGATGCCGCCGGTGTAACCCTGCTGGCCGATGATCAGGATCGTCATGATTGCGGCGATCGCCTGGGTGATGATGGCGAAGTACACGCCGCCGACCCGCCGTTTGAACATCGCGGCGCCGATCAGATAGGCGAACACCGTCGGCACCACCAGGATCGCCACGATCGTCAGCGTCAGACTGTGGAACGGCTGCCAGAACCACGGAAGCTGCGTGATCTGGTTCCAGTCCATGAAGTCCGGGATGCCGGGGGTGGACTGGATCTTGGTGTTCTCGACGCTGGAGGCTTCCAGCTTGAGATACATCGCCATGCAGTAGCCACCGAGACCGAAGAACACACCCTGGCCGAGGCTGAGAATGCCGCCGAAGCCCCAGCACAGCACCAGGCCGATCGCCACGAAGGCGTAGGTCAGATATTTGGCGACCAGGTTGAGGCGGAACACGTCCAGCGTCAGCGGCAGGATCACCACCAGGAGCACGGCGAGGACGGCGAGACCGAGCAGGTCGGTACGACTGAGGAAGCGCGGGCTGTCCATGACGGAGGCTCCTGTTTACTTGCGGACCTTGAGGGCGAACAGGCCTTGCGGACGCACCATCAGGATCGCCACGATGGCGAGCAGCGTCAGCACCTTGGCCATCGAACCGGACATGAAGAACTCCATCGTCGACTGCGCCTGGGAGATGCTGAAGGCGGACGCGATGGTGCCGAACAGGCTGGCGGCACCGCCGAACACCACGACCAGGAAGGTGTCGACGATGTAGAGCTGGCCGGAGGTCGGCCCCGTCGAGCCGATCATGGTGAAGGCCGAGCCCGCGATGCCGGCGATGCCGCAGCCGAGGCCGAAGGTGTAGCGGTCGACCTTCTCGGTGTTGATGCCGACGGCGCCGGCCATCACCCGGTTCTGCATCACGGCGCGGACCTGGCGGCCCCAGCGCGACCAGAACAGCAGATAGAACACCACAGCGGTGATCAGCACGGTGAGCGCCATCACGAACATGCCGTTGATCGGAATCTCGATAGTGTCGGTGACCTGCTTGGAGCCGAGCATCCACTGCGGCAGCTCGACGCCCACCTCGCGGGCGCCGAAGATCGAGCGGTACGCCTGTTGCAGGATCAGCGACAGCCCCCAGGTCGCCAGCAGAGTGTCGAGCGGGCGCTTGTAGAGGTGGCGGATCAGCCCCCACTCCACCAGCATGCCGAGCGCCCCGGATGCGATGAAGGCGAGAATCATCGCGATGAAGAAGTAGCCGGCGAACAGCGACGGCAGATAGGACTGGAACAGGTTCGACGTCATCCAGGTGACGTAGGCACCCAGAATCATGAACTCGCCGTGGGCCATGTTGATGACGCCCATCTGGCCGAAAATGATCGCCAGCCCCAGCGCCATCAGCACGTAGACCGAAAACAGAATGAGCCCCGCGAAGCCCTGCATCGCGAAGATCGCGCCGAGATCGCCAATCGAATAGTCGCCGAACATGACGCTGCCCCTGGATGGAATGGATCTGGATTCGGTGGTGGCGGCGGCGCGCTCCCACACTCCGGCCGTCATCGCCGGGCGCGACCCGGCGATCCATCTTCTTGCGAAGGAGATGGATGCGCGGGCAGCTATGCGAAGACGCGCTTCGCGCTGTTGCCCGCGCATGACGCGGAGTTTGTGGAAGCGTTTCGCCGACGCTTACTGGTAGCCCTTCGGGAACGGATCGGGCTCGACCAGATCGGCGGTTTCGTAGATCAGCTCGTACTGACCATCCGCCTTGGCGCGGCCGACGCGGGTCTTGGACCACAGGTGGTGGTTCTCGTGGATCCGGACATAACCTTCCGGCGCCCCCTTGAATTCGACCCCCGGAGAGGCCGCCGCGACCTTGTCGACATCGAACGAGCCGGCCTTCTCGACCGTCAATTTCCACAGCCACGGGCCGAGATAGGCAGCCTGGGTGACGTCTCCGATCACCGTCTTGTCGCCCCACATCTTCTTGAACGCGGCGACGAATTCCTTGTTGTTGGGATTGTCGAGCGACTGGAAGTACTTCATGCAAGCATAGGCGCCGGCGATGTTCTCGCCGCCGATGCCGTCGATCTCGTCTTCGGTCACCGAGATGGTCAACAGCGTCTGCTTCGACAGGTCGATGCCGGCCGCCTTGAGCTGTTTGTAGAAGGCGACGTTGGAACCGCCGACGATGATGGCGTAGATCACGTCCGGCTTGGTCAGCTTGATCTTGTTGATCACCGAGTTGAACTGGGTGTGGCCGAGCGGGAAGTATTCTTCGCCGACGACCTTGCAGCCCTGCAGATGGTTCTCGATGTGCTTGCGGGCGATCTTGTTCGAGGTGCGAGGCCAGATGTAGTCGGAACCGAGCAGATAGAAGCTCTTGGCGTTCTTGGTCTTGTTGACCCAGTCGAGGCCGGCGATGATCTGCTGAGTGGCTTCCTGGCCGGTGTAGATCACATTCTTGGACTGCTCGAGGCCTTCGTAGAAGGTCGGGTAGTACAGCATGCCGTTATACTGTTCGAACACCGGCAGCACCGCCTTGCGCGACGCCGAGGTCCAGCACCCCATCACCGCGGCGCACTTGTCGTTGACCAGCAGCTTCTTGGCCTTTTCGGCGAAGGTCGGCCAATCGGAAGCGCCGTCTTCCTGAATGTACTTGATCTTGCGGCCGAGCACGCCGCCGCTGGCATTGATCTGCTCGATCGCCAGCTTCTCGGCCTGCACCGAGCCGGTCTCGGAGATCGCCATGGTGCCGGTCACCGAATGCAGGATGCCGACCGTTACCTCAGTATCCGTCACCGCGAGACCGGTCGTATTGACCGCAGAAGTTGCGGGCGCCTGGGCGAACGAGGTGCGCGGCAACATCGCGATGGCGGGGATCGCCGCCATTCCCATCAGCAGCTTACGCCGGAGCGGCGAATTCAGGCTCGTCTTGTTGTCGTCTGACATTAACTACCCCTTCGTGGTTCGTGGATGCGAGTGCAGTCGGGGAAACGATCGACGAATTCGGCGACTGGACCGATACGCAAGATCACGTATGTTGCATCGCAAGATCGCGACGTAGGTTTTTCAGGCGACGGAGCCTCGTGGTCCGGTGCCGCAGCAACGAGCTGCAGGCCGAACAATTGCGCGGGTCGTGATCGCAAAACCGGCAACGTCGCCGGCGGATCGGCGCTAGGGTCGGACAGAGATGAGGAGAAGCGCGTGGCGGGGCGGCAGCGCATAGATCGCGTTCGGCGCCAGTACAATCAGTGGGTCGCCAACCAGACTCTCGAGGACTACGCGCTCCGCTTCACCGCAAAGAGCTCGCGCCGGTGGTCGGCGGCACGCGTCGCCAACACCGCGCTAGGCGCGATCTCGTTCCTGGCGCTGGAGGCGATCGGCGGCACTATCACGCTGAACTACGGCGTCACCAACGCCACCGCGGCGATCCTGGTGGTCGGCGTGATCATCTTTTGCTGCGGCCTGCCGATCGCCTATCACGCCGCGAAATGTGGGGTCGATATCGACCTTCTGACCCGCGGCGCCGGCTTCGGCTATATCGGCTCGACCGTCACCTCGCTGATCTACGCCTCCTTCACCTTCATCTTCTTCGCCATCGAGGCCGTGATCCTCGCCAACGCGCTGGAACTGTGCTTCGGCCTGCCGCTGCCGCTCGGCTACTTCTTCAGCGCGGTCGTGATCATCCCCCTGGTGACTTACGGCATCACCCTGATCAGCCGGTTCCAGCTCTGGACCCAACCGTTCTGGATCCTGCTGCACATCCTTCCGTTCGCCGCGATCGCGGTGAAGAGCCCGGAGTCCTTCACCGCCTGGACGAGGTTCGCCGGTGAGCAAGGCAGCCCGGACGGCAAGCTCGATCTGCTGCTGTTCGGCACCGCGGCCTCGGTGGTGTTCGCGCTGGTGGCGCAGATCGGCGAGCAGGTCGACTTCCTGCGCTTCCTGCCGCGCGACCGCCGCGCCTCCCGCGGCGCCTGGTGGATCGCAATGATCAGCGCCGGCCCCGGCTGGATCGTCCCCGGCGCGCTCAAGATGCTGGCGGGATCGTTCCTCGCCTACTTCGCCCTCAGCCGCGGCGCGCCGCCGGACGAAGCGGCTGAGCCGGCGCACATGTATCTCGAAGCGTTCCGCACCGTGCTGGAGCAGCCCGGCCTGGTGCTGGCGCTGACCGGCGCGTTCGTGATCCTGTCGCAGATCAAGATCAACGTCACCAACGCCTATGCGGGCTCGATCGCCTGGTCGAACTTCTTCTCACGGCTGACGCACAGCCATCCCGGACGCGTCGTCTGGCTGGTGTTCAACGTGCTGGTGGCGCTGCTGCTGATGGAGATCGGCGTCTACAAGGCGCTGGAGCACACCCTGGCGCTGTACTCGAACGTCGCGATCGCCTGGGTCGGAGCGCTGGTGGCCGATCTCGTCGTCAACCGGCCGCTCGGGCTGCGGCCTCGCCACATGGAGTTCAAACGCGCGCATCTGTACGACATCAACCCGGTCGGGGTCGGCTCGATGACGATCGCCACGGTGCTGTCGATCACCGCGTTCTACGGCGTGTTCGGGCCGACCGTGAAAGCACTGGCGCCGTTCGTGGCGCTGACCGTGGCTTTCCTCACCGCACCGGTGATCGCCTTCGCGACCGGCGGCCGGTTCTACATCGCGCGCAAGCCGAAACGCGCCTGGCAGCACGTCGAGGCGATCAAGTGCTGCATCTGCGAGCACTCGTTCGAACCGGAAGACATGGCCTCCTGCCCGGCCTATGCCGGGCCGATCTGCTCGCTGTGCTGCTCGCTCGACGCACGCTGCAGCGATCTGTGCAAGCCGCACGCCCGAATCGACGCGCAGTTCACCGACACCCTCGGCAAGGTGCTGCCGCAGCGGGTCTATGCGCTGCTGAATTCCCAGGTCGGACATTATCTCACCGTGTTCGCAGCCTCGGTCGGCCTGATCGGCCTGTCGTTGCTGCTGATCTATCTGCAGGCGGCGACCGCCAACGAAGCCCAGCAGATCGAACTCGCCGAGGTGTTGTGGAAGCTGTTCTTCGCGCTGACCATCATCGTCGGCGTGGTGAGCTGGCTGTTCGTGCTGGCGCGGCTGAGCCGGCAGGCGGCGGAGGCCGAAACCCGGCGACAGACCACGCTGCTGATGCAGGAGATCGACGCCCACCGCCAGACCGACGCCGAGCTGCAGCGCGCCAAGGAGGCGGCGGAGTCGGCCAACCTCGCCAAGAGTCGCTACGTGGTCGGCCTCAGCCACGAGCTGCGCTCGCCGCTCAACGCCATCAGCGGCTACGCGCAGCTTCTGGAGCAGGACAACAGCCTGCCGCCGCGGCCGCGCGACCAGATCCGGCTGATGCGACGCAGCGCCGATCATCTGTCGGGCCTGATCGACGGCCTGCTGGATATCTCGAAAATCGAGGCCGGCAGGCTGTACCTATCGCGCGACGAGGTGCGGTTCGGCGAATTCCTCGATCAGCTCGTCGGCATGTTCCGGCTACAGGCGGCCGCCAAGGACATCGAGTTCGTGTTCAAGCGGCCGCAATATCTGCCGCCGATGGTCTATGCCGACGAGAAGCGGCTGCGCCAGGTGCTGATCAACCTGTTGTCGAACGCCATCAAGTTCACCCAGCAAGGCAGCGTGCAGTTCATCGTGCACTACCGCAACCCGGTCGCCGAGCTCGAAGTCCGCGACACTGGGCCCGGCATCCATCCCGACGATCTGGAGCGAATCTTCGCGCCGTTCGAGCGCGGCGCCCTCGGCGCCGCCCAGCCGCACAGCGGCACCGGCCTCGGCCTCACCATCAGCAAGCTGCTGGCCGGGGTGATGGGCGGCGACCTCACAGTGACATCGACGCCGGACAAGGGTTCGACTTTTCGGGTCAAGCTGCTGCTGTCCGAGGTCACCAATCCGACCCGCACCCGCTCGATCCGCGCGCCGGTGCTCGGCTATCAGGGCCCGCGCAAGACCATCCTGGTCACCGACGACGATCCGGCGCAGCGCGGATTGCTGCAGGATGCGCTGGCGCCGCTCGGCTTCATCGTGCTGGTGGCGACCGACGGCTATTCCTGCGTCGATCTCGCCGAGCACTGCCAGCCGGATCTGTTCCTGCTCGACATCTCGATGCCGGGGATGGACGGCTGGACGGTGGCCGAGACGCTGCGCTCCCAGGGTCATCACCACGCGCGGATCCTGATGCTGTCGGCGAGCGCGCTGGAGGCGCACGGCACGCTGCTGTCCCAGCCGTTCCACGATGCCTACCTGATGAAGCCGGTCGACATTCCGCGGCTGCTCGAACTGATCGGCCAGCTCCTCAAGATCGAATGGATCTACAAGGGCGAAACCACCGCCGCCGCCGATGAGACGCCCGAGATCCAGCATCCGCCGATGCGGCACGTCGAGGAATTGTTGGAGCTCGGCAAAATCGGCTACATCCGCGGCATCGAGTCGAAGCTCGATCAGATCCACACCGATTATCCGGAGACCTGGGCGTTCGTGTCGCAGATGCGAACGCTCGTCGAGCAATTCGATCTCGACTCCTACATGAAGACGCTGAACACGCTGTATCGCCATGAACAATGACATGAAAAAGCGCGATATCGCCCTGGTGGTCGACGACTCTCCGGAGACGTTGCGGATGCTGACCGACGCCCTCGACGGCGCCGGCATGACCGTGATGGTGGCGCTCGACGGCGCCGCGGCGATGCGGATCGTCGAGCAGATCACGCCGGACATCATCCTGCTCGACGCCGTAATGCCGGGGATGGACGGATTCGAAACCTGCCGGCGGCTGAAGCGCAGCGCGGGATTGTCCGACGTGCCGGTGATCTTCATGACCGGACTGTCGGAGTCCGAGCACATCGTCCGCGGCCTCGAAGCCGGCGGCGTCGACTACGTCACCAAGCCGATCGCGATCGTCGAGATGCTGGCGCGGATCCGAGTTCACCTCAACAACGCGCGGGTGAGCCAGAGCGCCCGCGCAGCGCTGGATGTTTCGGGACGTTTCCTGCTCGCGGTCGACCGGCTCGGCAAGGTGCTGTGGGCGACGCCGCAGGCGCAAAAGCTGCTCGCCGCAGATGGCGCGCCGGAGGACGGTCTGCGGCTGGATCTGCCGAAGCCCTGGCTCGACTGGCTGGAGCAGGTCCACACCGGACTCGCCCAGCCGAAGATGCCGATCAAGGCATCGATGCTGCGCAACGACGAGCTGCGGCTGCAATATATGGGCAAGCTCGGCCCCAACGAATTCCTGCTGCGGCTGGCGCGCGATACGGCAACCGAGGCGCCGACGCAGTTCTCAGCCGAATTTGGCCTCACCAGCCGCGAGAGCGAGGTGCTGGCGTGGCTGAGCAAGGGCAAGACCAACCGCGACATCGCGCAGATTTTGGGTCTGAGCCCCCGCACCGTCGACAAGCATCTCGAGCAGATCTACGCCAAGCTCGGCGTCGAGAACCGCACCGCCGCCGCCGCGATAGCCACCAATGCGAGCCGGCGGGATCTGTGACTGTCGCGCCCGCCCGCACGCTCGATCAGCTCGGCCCGCCTTCGGCCCGGCCGAGCCGCCCCGCCCGCGCTTCGATCGCGGCATTGAGCTCGCCGCCGACCAGCACCACGATCGCGGTCATCCACATCCAGATCATCAAGCCGATCGCCGCGCCGAGCGAGCCGTAGGTCGCGTTGTAGTCGGCGAAGTTGGCGAGGTAGTAGGACAGCGCAGCCGAGCCGGCGAGCCAACTCAGCGTCGCCGCGACGCTGCCGGGCACGACCCAGCGCCACGGCGGCGACGGCCGGTTGGCCGCGGTTCGATACAGCAGTCCCAGCCCGGCGAAGGTCAGCAGCGCCAACACGGGCCAGCGGCCATAGTCGATCACCACCGCCACCAGACTGCCTAGTCCGATCTGTGCCAGCACGATCGGCGCTGCGATCACCAAGCCGATTGCCGCAAGCACCGCACCGAGCGCACCGAGCGTCAACAGCAGCGAAAATGCGTTGAGCTTGAAGAAGCCGCGCTCCTCCTCGACGTCATACACCGCATTGAGCGCGTCGATGATGGCTTTGACGCCGCCATTGGCGCTCCACAGCGCCAGTGACAGGCTGACCAGGAACGCAAAGCCCAGCCTGGTCTGGCCATTCGCCAGCACCCGGCCAACCTGCTCCTCGATCACGGAGTAGGTGCCGGCCGGCACCACCGCAGACAACTGCGCGAGGTGCCCGCTTATCGTCACAGGATCGGCAAACAGCGCATAAGACGACACCAGGGCCGTGATGGCGGGAAACAGACCGAGCAGCCAGTAGAACACCACGCCAGCCGCGACCAACAGCAGCCGGTCGCCGCCGATCCGCGCATAGGTGTCAGCGAACACCGGCTTCCAACCGGTGCGCAGAACCTGCCACGGCGAGTCGGCGCGAGGTCGCGGTTCTGACGAAAGGGCTCGTTCGGGCGCACGCCGTCTGCGGCGCGCAGCAAGGCTTGGCTCCGCGGCGGTCATCAGCACACCAGTTGCGTGTCAAAAATTCAGTGCGTGCTGGACTTCTGCCAGCGTTCCAGATCCGGCCTGTCGGGCGGATTCTGGTCGTCGACCTGCGAGCTCTGCCCCGGCTTCTTCCAGGGCTCGCGGGTGCCGCTCTTCATCGCGTCGCCGGGGCGGTCGTCGGGCGCCTTGTCGTCTGCCATCGCCCTCACTCCAGCCGCACGTTGTCTTCGGCCGCTTCGGCAACCCGCTTGGCCTTCTCGCCGACCTCGCGCGCCGCTGCCATCGCGGCTTCCGGCGTCAGCCCCTGACGACGCGCTTCCTCTGCGGCAGCGCCGGCGACATCGCGTGCCATCTCGCCAGCCCGTGCCGCCTGCTGCCGCGCATAGTCGCGCGCCTGCGCCATCATTTCGTCGCTGGTGTCGCCGAACAGCTCGCGTTCGGTCTCGGTCGCCGGAAGAGACGCCGCGATGCCGGCGCCGATCGCGACGCCGATCGCCCCGAGCAGCAATGGCTGCTCATTGAACAGATCGCCGAGCCGGGTCTTCGCACTGTCGAACAGGTCGGCACCGGTCTCCGGAATGGCACGGCCGAATTCTGTCGCACGATCGATCGCTTCCGCGCCGCGCTCGCGCGCCATCCGCGCGGCCTCGCTCGCGGCACTCGCCGCGCCGTCGCGCACCTCGCCGAGTTTCTCGCCGACATCGGCGAAACGCTCGCCGACCCGCCCGACCGCCTCGGAGGCGACGTCCGGGACGCGGTCGAGGCCGGTGTCGTGCACGAAGCGCGACGCTCGCGCCTTGGCGCGATCGCCGGTGAACAGCCACAATAGTCCCATTCCGATCAGCGCGGTCGAGACCGGATTGCGCCGCATCGCGTCGCCGAGATCGCCGATGAACGGCACGCCCTCTTTCTTGCTCATCGCATCATCTCCCCGGCCGCTTGCTTGTCGCGCTGCAATTGTTCCATGGTCATCTCCGGCTTCAGTGCCTCCGGCGACATCCGGTTTGCGCCGAAACCGATCAGCGTCGCCGCGATGCCCGTGGTGCAGGCGCCGACGATCAGGTAGGCCACCGAGGTCGCAAATCCGTTCTCGATCAGAGCTGCCGCAGCCGCCATCAGCAGCACCACCAGACCGGGGATCAGGATCACCGCGCCGGCGCCGATCATCATCGCGGCCCGACCAATCTGACCGAGCTTGTCCGACATCTCGGCCCGCGCCAGATCGAATTCGTTACTGACGAGCTTGGCGAACTGATTGAAAGCGTCCCCGACCAGGTCCGGGATCGAGCGATTACTTGGCGTTGTCATCGTCGGAACTCCGGTTGACCTGAGCATCGACGACGCGGCTGTCGCGCCCCGAACTCTTCAGGAAGCGTACCGCGCCGAACCCCGCGAGCACCGCCAGACCGAGAAACACCGTCGGCTGGCGCCGGGCGAAGTCCTGCACGCCATGCACCAGATCGGACAGGTCACCGCGCTGCACGGTGTCGGAGATGTCCTCGACCTTGTTAGCCGCCTTGCGCATATAGACGCCGGCGATCGGCAAATCGTTGTCGAACTCGCGCGAAGCCCGGCGGATCGCGTCGGCGATGTGGGCGACGTAGTCGGCGCCGGCCTGCTTTTCTTCATAGGCACGCCGCTTCAAAGATTCGCCGGCCTCGGCGGCGAAATCCTTGGCGGTTTCGGCGAACTCCTCGGCCTTGGCACGGGCGGCGTCCGCGGATTCGCTTGCCAAACCGACGATCCTTTCTTTCAGATCGCGCTCGGGCTCCGCACCCGCGCCGGTCTCGCCGGAGACCATCTCCGGATCCTTCTTGGCTGACTTCGGTGGCTGCTGGCGTCCGCCATTGCTGCCGCCGGTCGCGCCAGGTGTCTTGACGATTTGCTCGGCCATGTCCGGTATCTCCGATCAATGCTTGTTCTGCGAGGGCGAAGGCGCTTCGAACGAAGAGGCTGCGGCTTCGGCGACCTTACGGACGCGCTGGCCGAGATCTCTCACGTTCTCGGCGAGGTCGTCGCCGGTCAATCCCTGCTGTTCGGCTTCGCGCGCCGCGCCCTGATAGGCGGCGCGCCCCTTCTCGAACCCGCGCGACACCGCGTCCCTGGCCTGCTCGCCGACGCGGCGGCCGACACGCCCGCCGCTGGCGCGCACGCGTGGAAACGCGCTGGCGATCAGCCCGCCGATCAACAATCCGGCGCCGGCAACCAGCAGCGGATGATCAGTCAGGGTCTGCTTAGCGGTCTTGCCGGCGCGATGGCTGAAATCGGTGGCCTGGTGGCGCAATCGCGCCGCCGCCTCCATTCCAGCATCTCGGGTGTCGTGGATCGTTTCGCGCACCTTGGCGGCCGCATCACCGGCGCGCTCACGAACCGTGTCGACCACGGCGCCGGCAAGGCCGGCTCCGCGTGCCGCGAGCTGTTCGGCTTCGCCGGCAAACGCTTCACCGGCCGCGCTGGCGCGGCGTCGCAGATCATCGCCGCTATGCGCAACGCTGCGGCTGAGATCGTCGCCCTTGTGCTTGAGATCCGCGGCGGTCGCGGTCGCCGCCTGGCGGAACTGCTCGGCGCGACTGGCCACGGCATCACTGGCAGCGTCGAACGCGCCGGACGCATATTCGCGGGCCGCCACCGCCGTGTCGGCGGCATCGGCGGAAAATTCGCGGGTTCGGCGCTCGAGATCACCGGCGAGATCGCGGGCTTTGTCGGACGCCCGTTGGGTCAGCTCCGCGCCGGATCGGGTGCCGGCCAGATACAGCCCGGCGCCGATCATCAGCACCGGCGCGGGAATCGCCCGCACCACCTTCCACAGCGGATAAGCCAGCGTCGCGCCCACCGCGACCGCCTGCACCGGATTGTGGCGGATCGAGTCGCGCACATTGTCGGCGAGTTCCTCGCCGCGCGACTTGATGTAGCTGCCCACCTCGGCCTTGATCGCGGCCGGCGAGTATTTCTCGCGGACCTCGTTCGCGGTGTCGGCGACGGTGGCGCGCAACTGGCCCACGGTCTCGGTCAGGCCAGCCCGGGCGCGTTCGGTGTCGCGGCGAATCTCGTCCAGGCTTCGGGTGTCGTTGGCCATGAGATGCCTCCAATCCTTGTCTCGCGTCCCCAACTCGGCCAGGTGAGCGATGTTCCTTGCCTTCAATCCATTCATACAAATGGGGATTCGGGAACAGCAGCGGAAGCAGCCCGGCCCCGGAAGTCACGGATTCAGTCACCCGGCCTCCGCCGGATGCCGCTTTCAGCGGTAGCGCGGTCGGGATAGCGTGGCGGATGCGCGATCATGCTTTCCGCACCCTGACGATGTTCGCTACAAAGCGAGGCGCGGACGACCGGCCAACCGGCGGCGCGACAATCCGGACCCGCCGCGAACGAGCGGTTGCGGCCGGCACCAGGGGGGACACGATGGCGCTTCACGACTTCACGCTGGCCGACGTCTATCGCCGCAACGCGGTGCTGTTTCCCGAGCGCACCGCCTTCGTGGTCGACGGCGTCCGCCTCACCCACCGCGACTATCTGGCGCGGGCCGAACGGCTGGCGAGTGGTTTGCTGCGCGACGGCGTACAGACCGGCGACCGGGTGGCGATCCTGTCGCAGAACTGCATCGAGATGGTCGAGCTGATCGGTGCGGTGGCGCTGATCGGCGCGATCCTGCTGCCGGTGAACTACCGGCTCAATGCCGACGAAATCGCCTTCGTGCTCAGCGACGGCGCGCCCAGCGTGGTGGTGGCCGGTACCGACTATCGCGACATCGTGGCCGGCATGCTGCCCTCGCTCGACGGTGTGAAGAAGGCCTACGCAATCGGGGGCGGCAGCGGCCCGTTCGCGCCGTTCACCGAGCTGTCGTCGGAGGCTCCCTTCGCCCCGGCCGAGTTCGGCGCCGCCGACGGCTTCGTCATCATCCACACTGCGGCGGTGGGCGGCCGGCCGCGCGGCGCGTTGATCTCGCAAGGCAATCTCCTGATTGCGCAAAGCTCGCTGGTCGACGCCTGGCGACTGAGCGAAGCCGACGTCAATCTCGGCATGCTGCCGCTGTTTCATGTCACCGGGCTCGGCCTGATGCTGACGCTGCAACAAGCCGGCGGAGCGAGCGTGATCGCCGCGAAATTCGATCCGGCGCAGGCGGCGCGCGACATCGAAGCCCACAAGGTGACGGTGCTGGCCGAGTTCGCCCCGATGCTCGGCAACGTTCTCGACCAGGCCCAGCCGGCTCAGCTCGAAAGCCTGCGCGCGGTGACCGGGCTCGACACCCCGGAGACGATCGAGCGGTTCGAAGCCGCCTGCCCGAACGCAACGTTCTGGGCGACGTTCGGGCAGTCCGAGACCTCGGGCCTGTCGACGTTCGCGCCGTATCGCGACCGGCCGAAATCTGCAGGGCGGCCGCTGTTCTGGCGCACCGTC
>NZ_QPFS01000028.1:0-41619 GCF_010906995.1 Rhodopseudomonas sp. WA056
ATCACGACCACCACGAAGGTCATCAGCATGAAGATGCCGCTCAGCTCGACCATCCGGCCGAGCGGATGGGCGTCATCGGCCGAAACGAACTGCGGCAGGAAGGCGAGGAAGAAGATCGACAGCTTCGGATTGAGGATGTTGATCAGGACGCCCGTCACCGTCATCTGCACTGCCGACGGAGCGCCGACATCGGTCTCGACGCTGAGCGGGCCGCGCTCGCCGAGCGTCTTCCACGCCATGTAGAGCAGATAGGCGACGCCGAGATACTTGAAGAGCTGGAACGCCACCGCGCTGGTGTGGAGCAGGGCGGCGAGGCCGAGGATCGCCGCCGCCATGTGGGGCACGATGCCGATGGTCGAGCCGAACGCCGCAATCGCGCTGGCGCGTGAGCCGCGCGACAGGCCGGTGGCCACCGTATAGAGCACGCCGGTTCCGGGCGAGGCGACCACGATCAGCGAGGTGATGAGAAATTCGGCGGTCACCATTGCGCGCATCGCTCCTGCCAGACACTTGCAATTTGCCTCGCGCCACTGAAACAGTGCGCGCCAACAGACATAACACGAAATCGGAGACCGCAATGGGTGGACCGCTCGCCGGCATCAAAGTGATCGAGATCGCGCAGGCGATCGCCGGGCCGATGGCCGGGATGATCCTCGGCGACATGGGCGCCGACGTGATCAAGATCGAGAAGCACGACGGCGGCGACGATGCCCGGCACTGGGGCCCGCCCTTCGTCGACGGCGATTCCTTGCTGTTTCACACCTACAACCGCAACAAGCGGTCGGTGACGCTCGACATCAAGAACCCGGACGACGTCGCGCGGCTCAAACAACTTGTCCAGGATGCGGACATCCTGATCCAGAACCTGCGCTCCGGCGTGGTCGCGTCGTGCGGCATCGGGCCGGACGTGATGTGCGCGGTCAATCCGCGGCTGATCTATTGTTCGGTGTGGGCGTTCGGCAAGTCCGGTCCGCTGAGCAAGGAGCCGGGCTTCGATCCACTGCTGCAGGCCTATGGCGCGGTGATGTCGCTCACCGGCGGCCCGGAGCATCCGCCGACCTTCTGCGCGCCGCCGATCAACGATCGCGCCACTGCGCAATGGTGCGTGATCGGCGCGCTGGCGGCGCTTCAGCAGCGCCACGTCACCGGCAAGGGCTGCGTGATCGACACCTCGCTGTTCGACACGGCGGTCGGCTGGGTCGACATGTCGCTCAGCGGCTATCTGCTCGACGGCGAGCCCCCTGTGCGCCACGGCACCGCCAGCGGCACGCTGGCGCCGTACCAGGTGTTCGAGACCGCCGACCGACCGATCGTGATCGCGGCCGGCAACGACCGGCTGTTCGCGCGCTGTGCCGAGGTGCTCGGCCATCCGGAGTGGAGCGCCGACCAGCGCTTTGCGCGGGTGCGCGACCGGCAGGCGCATCGGCCCGTCCTGATCCCGCTGATGCAGGAGGTGCTGAAGAGCCGCAGTGCCGCCGACTGGCTCGCTGCGCTCAAGGGGGCCGGCGTGCCGGTCAGCCCGGTCAACGACATTCCCGAGCTCGCCGCCACCGAGCAGCTAGCCGCGGTCGATCTGCTGCGCACGATGCCGGACACTGGTCTCACCGTCGCCGGTCTGCCGATCGTGTTCGACGGCGCGCGCCCGCATCCCGAGCTCGCCACACCGAAGCTCGGCGCACACAACCATGAGGTGCTGGGTAACCGCGCCGCGGCCGAATAGGGCTGCGAGTGCCAGGTGCGGAGGTTCGCCTCCGCACGAAACCGGGCAGGTGCGCCCATCAAAACCGCGTCATCGCGGCGTGCTTGTCGCATGTTGCGCATTCTCCGTCATCGCGGCGGGATAGGCTCGCCGCGATTGTCTGATTGCATGACCGGAGGATTGCCTATGGCCCCACCATATCGTGTCGCGACCGTCGTCGGCAGCTTGCGCAAGCAGGCGTATTCGCTGCGGACCGCGCAGGCGCTCGCCGCGCTGGCGCCGGACACGGTGAAGCTGGACATCGTCACGCTGCACGGCCTGTCGATGTACAACCAGGATCTCGAAACCGACGCGCCGCCGGCCGACTGGACCGCGTTCCGCGACAGCATCAAGGCCTCTGATGCGGTGCTGTTCGTAACTCCCGAATACAACCGCTCGATTCCCGGCGTGCTGAAAAACGCCATCGACGTCGGGTCGCGGCCCTACGGCAAGAGCTGCTTCGACAAGAAGCCGGCCGGCGTGCTGTCGAATTCGCCGGGCGCGATCGGCGGTTTCGGCGCCAACCACCATCTGCGGCAATGCCTGGTGTTTCTGAACATGCCGACGCTGCAGCAGCCGGAGGCTTATGTCGGCGGCATCGGGGATGCGTTCGGCGAGGACGGTGCGCTGGTCAAGGACGCGCTGCGCGAGTTCCTGCAGAAGTACATCGACGCCTTCGCCGGCTTCGTCGCCCAGCAGTACAAATAACGTCGGCCGCATCCGCCCCGCCGGCTGTCAAGCTGGCGGGACAGATGCGGCGTTAGCCGCGCGTTAACCGCGCTGTCCCATGGTCCGGCCATGGTCACCCGCAGTCGTCTCAAATCGATCCTCGCCGGCATCGCGCTGTACGCGATCGCTGCCGCCGTGATCGGCTATTTCGGCGTCAACGCCTACACCGGCCGCTACGGCCTGACGGCGCAGCAGGAGCTCGACCAGGAAATCACCGCGCTGACTGCGGAGCTGGTGCAGCTCCGCCAGCAACGCGCCGAGGCCGAGCAGCGAGTCTCGCTGCTGCGCTCCGACCGGATCGATCCCGACATGCTCGACGAGCGCGTGCGCTATCAGCTCGACTTCGCCAATCCGGCGGACCTGGTGCGGATGATGCCGGCGCGCTGAGTGCGCAAATTCCAAAAATCTGGACGAACGATTTCGAAAGTTTCGTGTCGCTGCACTGCGGCATATTGATTTGCGCGCAGCGACATAGCGATCCTTTCAAGCCGCTATAAGTTACGATAGAGAGGCTCATCTCATCTCTAATCGGAATCGCCATGGCCGCACCCAAGAAGAGCGCCGCGAAGGAAACAGCACAGGACAAGGCCGGAGGAGCGTCACCGTCGAATGTGCCGCCTTTCAGCAAGGAACAGGAGCTCGGCGCCTTTCGTGAGATGCTGCTGATCCGTCGCTTCGAAGAGAAAGCGGGCCAGCTCTACGGCATGGGTGCAATCGGCGGATTCTGCCACCTCTACATCGGTCAGGAAGCCGTCGTCGTCGGCATGCAGATGGCGCTACGCGAAGGTGATCAGGTGATCACCGGCTATCGCGATCACGGTCACATGCTCGCCTGCGGCATGGATGCCAACGGTGTGATGGCCGAACTCACCGGGCGCCGCGGCGGCTACTCCAAGGGCAAGGGCGGCTCGATGCACATGTTCAGCCGGGAGAAGAGTTTCTTCGGCGGACACGGCATCGTCGGCGCGCAGGTCTCGCTCGGCACCGGCATCGCCTTCGCCAACCGCTATCGCGGCGATGGTCGCGTCTGCCTCGCTTATTTCGGCGACGGCGCCGCCAATCAGGGCCAGGTGTACGAGAGCTTCAACATGGCGGAGCTGTGGAAGCTCCCCGTGGTGTACGTGATCGAGAACAACCGCTACGCGATGGGCACGTCGGTGACGCGCTCCTCGGCGCAGACCGATTTCTCCAAGCGCGGCGTGTCGTTCAACATTCCGGGCGAGCAGGTCGACGGCATGGACGTGCGCGCGGTGAAGGCTGCCGGCGACAAGGCGGTGGCGCATTGCCGCGCCGGCAACGGTCCGTTCATTCTCGAAATGCAGACCTACCGCTACCGCGGTCACTCGATGTCTGACCCGGCGAAGTATCGGTCGCGCGAAGAGGTCGACAAGATCCGCAACGATCAGGATCCGATCGAGCAGGTCCGCAAGCGTCTGCTGGCGCTCGACATGACCGAGGACGATCTGAAGGCGATCGATGCCGAGGTGCGCAAGGTCGTCAACGAGTCAGCCGACTTCGCGCAGCACGATCCCGAGCCCGATCCGTCCGAACTGTACACCGATGTGTATCGCTGATCCCCGCCTTGCCGTGTCGCGGCTGCTTCCCGCCTGACTGAATGACTGCGGAGCCCCAATGCCAATCCAAGTTCTGATGCCCGCGCTGTCGCCGACCATGGAGAAGGGAAACCTGTCGAAATGGCTGAAGAAGGAAGGCGACAAGGTCAAAAGCGGTGACGTCATCGCCGAGATCGAGACCGACAAGGCGACGATGGAAGTCGAAGCCGCCGACGAAGGCACGCTCGGCAAGATCCTGATCCCCGAAGGCACCAACGACGTCGCGGTCAACACGCCGATCGCCACCATTCTCGGCGACGGCGAAAGCGCGGCCGACGCCGACAAGGCGTCGGACCCTGCCGTGCAGAACAAGGCCTCGCAATCGGCTCCGCCGGCAGCGGAGCCTGAAGCCGCGCAGGCCAAGTCCGCAGCGGCGCCCGCGCAGCACGCGCCAGAAGCACCGACGGTGTCGGCCGCCGCTGATCCGGATATTCCGGCCGGCACCGAGATGGTGACGGTGACGATCCGCGAAGCGCTGCGCGATGCGATGGCCGAGGAAATGCGCCGCGATCCCGACGTGTTCGTGATGGGCGAAGAGGTCGCCGAGTATCAGGGCGCCTACAAGGTCACGCAGGGACTGCTGCAGGAATTCGGCGACCGCCGCGTGATCGACACCCCGATCACCGAGCACGGCTTCGCCGGCGTCGGCGTCGGTGCCGGCTTTGCCGGGTTGAAGCCGATCGTCGAGTTCATGACCTTCAACTTCGCCATGCAGGCGATCGACCAGATCATCAACTCGGCGGCGAAGACGCTGTACATGTCCGGCGGCCAGCTCGGCTGCTCGATCGTGTTCCGCGGCCCGAACGGCGCCGCCTCGCGCGTCGCCGCACAGCACAGCCAGGACTACTCGGCCTGGTACGCGCAGATCCCCGGCCTCAAAGTGGTGGCGCCGTATTCGGCCGCCGACGCCAAGGGCCTGCTCAAGGCGGCGATCCGCGATCCCAATCCGGTGATCTTTCTCGAGCACGAGATGCTGTACGGCCAGCACGGCGAAGTGCCGAAGCTCGACGACTACGTGATCCCGATCGGCAAAGCGCGCATCGTCCGCGAGGGCAAGGATGTCACGCTGATCTCGTGGTCGCACGGTATGACCTACACGCTGAAGGCCGCCGACGAGCTGGCGAAGGACGGTATCTCGGCCGAGGTGATCGACCTGCGCACGCTGCGTCCGCTCGACACCGAAACGATCATCGCCTCGGTGAAGAAGACCGGGCGTGCGGTGACGGTCGAAGAGGGCTGGCAGCAGAACGGCGTCGGCGCCGAACTCTCCGCCCGGATCATGGAGCACGCGTTCGATTACTTGGACGCGCCGGTGACGCGCGTATCGGGCAAGGACGTGCCGATGCCGTATGCCGCCAATTTGGAAAAGCTGGCTCTGCCCAGCGTCGCCGAGGTGGTCGAGGCCGCCAAAGCCGTCTGCTATCGGTGACCCTATGACCGGACCCAAGCAACAGCCGCTGCCGCCCGACGTCGAAGGCCGCGAAGATGCGATCGAAGTGTTGCGCGCCTTTGTGCTCGACGGCGGTTTGTCGATCGCCTTCATGCGCGCGTTCGAAGATCCGGAGATGTGGGGGCTGCTGCTGGTCGACATCGCCCGCCACGCCGCGCGCGCCTATGCGCGCGAGAGCGAATACACCGAGGACGAGGCGCTGGAGCGCATCGTCGAGATGTTCGAGGCCGAGCTGTCGCGCCCGACCGACACCGGCGCCACCACCGAACGGCCGCAGTAAGGTTCTGTCCTCATGCCGATCAACATTCTGATGCCCGCGCTGTCGCCGACCATGGAGAAGGGCAACCTTGCGAAGTGGCTGAAGAAGGAGGGCGACAAGGTCAAAAGCGGCGACGTCATTGCCGAGATCGAGACCGACAAGGCGACGATGGAAGTCGAAGCCGCCGACGAAGGCACGCTGGCCAAGATCGTCGTGCCCGAAGGCACCCAGGACGTGCCGGTCAACGACGTGATCGCGGTGCTGGCCGAGGACGGCGAGGACGTGAAAGCGGCTGGGGCAGGGGCCGGCAAGGCCGAGGCGCCGAAGCCAACAGCCTCATCCTTCGAGACGCCCGCTGCGCGGGCTCCTCAGGATGAGGGCAGTGCGGGCGGCAACACAGAGGCTCCGACAAAACCAACAACAAACGTAGCTCCTCGCCCTGAGGAGGGCGCGCCAGCGCCCGTCTCGAAGGGCGAAGCCACGCATAACGGCGCCCGCGTATTCGCCTCGCCGTTGGCGCGGCGGCTGGCCAAGGACGCCGGCATCGATATCGCCCGCGTCACCGGCACCGGCCCGCACGGCCGTGTCATCGCCCGCGACGTCGAGCAGGCCAAGAGCGGTGGCGGCCTGAAGGCGCCGGCAGCAGCCCCTGCGGCCGGTCCGGCGATCGCGCCGGCGATGTCGGATCAGCAGATCCGCGCGCTGTATCCGGAAGGCTCTTACGAAGTGGTGCCGCACGACGGCATGCGCCGGACTATTGCGCAGAGGTTGACGCAGTCGACCCAGACCATCCCGCATTTCTATCTGACGATCGACTGCAACCTCGGCCGGCTGCTGGCCGCGCGCGAGGACATCAACGCCGCCGCGCCGAAGGACAAGGACGGCAAGCCGGCCTACAAGCTGTCGGTCAACGACTTCATCATCAAGGCGATGGCGATCGCCCTGCAGCGCATCCCCGACGCCAACGTGTCGTGGACCGAGGCAGGGATGCTCAAGCACAAGCATTCCGACATCGGCGTCGCGGTCGCGATGCCGGGCGGGCTGATCACCCCGATCATCCGCAGCGCCGAAACTCAGTCGCTGTCGTCGATCTCGGCGCAGATGAAGGACTTTGCCGCGCGCGCGCGGGCCCGCAAGCTGAAGCCCGAAGAGTACCAGGGCGGCACCACCGCGGTGTCCAATCTCGGCATGTTCGGGATCAAGGACTTCACCGCCGTGATCAATCCGCCGCACGCCACCATCCTGGCGGTCGGCACTGGCGAGCAGCGCGCCATCGTCAAGGACGGCAAGATTGAAATCGCCACCATGATGAGCGTGACGCTGTCCTGCGATCACCGCGCCGTCGACGGTGCGCTCGGCGCCGAACTGATCGGCGCCTTCAAGACGCTGATCGAAAATCCCGTGATGATGATGGTGTGAGGTTTCTTCCCCTCTCCCCTTGTGGGAGAGGGTGCCCGAGCGAAGCGAGGGCGGGTGAGGGAAAGAAGAGCGAGTAGTTATGTCCGACACCTCCTTCGACGTCATCATCATCGGCTCCGGACCCGGCGGCTATGTCGCGGCGATCCGGGCGGCGCAGCTCGGGTTCAAGACCGCGATCGTCGAGAAGTCGTATCTCGGCGGCATTTGTCTCAACTGGGGCTGCATTCCGACCAAGGCGCTGCTGCGCTCGGCGGAAATCTATCACTACATGCAGCACGCCAAGGATTACGGGCTGTCGGCCGATAACATTTCGTTTGATCCGAAGGCGATCGTACAGCGCTCGCGCGGGGTGTCGAAGCGGCTGAACGACGGCGTCGGCTTCCTGATGAAGAAGAACAAGATCTCGATCATCTGGGGTCAGGCGACGATCGACGCGCCGGGCAAGCTCACGGTCGCTGCCTCCAAGACCGAGGCGCCGAAGGGCGCGTTGCCGCCGGGCAGCTATCAGGCCAAGCACATCATCGTCGCCACCGGGGCGCGGCCGCGGGTGCTGCCGGGGCTCGAGCCGGATAAGAAGCTGGTCTGGACCTATTTCGAGGCGATGGTGCCGGAAGTGATGCCGAAGTCGCTGCTGGTGGTCGGCTCCGGCGCGATCGGCATCGAGTTCGCCTCGTTCTTCCACACCATGGGGGCCAAGGTCACCGTGGTCGAGGTGCTGCCGCAGATCCTTCCGGTCGAGGACGCCGAGATCGCCGCGCTGGCCCGCAAGCGGTTCGAGAAGCAGGGCATCAAGATCCTGACCGGCGCCAAGGTCACCAAGCTCGACAAGAAGGCTGATAGCGTCGTCGCCACCATCGATCCCGGCACCGGCAAGCCGGAGACGCAGGAATTCGACCGGGTGATCTCGGCGGTCGGCGTGGTCGGCAATGTCGAGCATCTCGGGCTGGAGAAGCTCGGGGTGAAGCTCGACCGCGGCACCATCGTCACCGACGGGCTCGGCAAGACCAGCGTGCCCGGCATCTACGCGATCGGCGATGTCGCCGGTCCGCCGATGCTGGCGCACAAGGCCGAGCACGAGGGGGTGATCTGTGTCGAGGCCATCAAGGGCCTGCATCCGCACCCGCTCGACAAGAGCCTGATTCCCGGCTGCACCTACTGCCAGCCGCAGATCGCCTCCGTTGGCCTTACCGAGGCCAAGGCGAAGGAGCAGGGACGGGAGATCCGGGTCGGCCGCTTCCCGTTCACCGCCAACGGCAAGGCGATTGCGCTCGGCGAGGACCAGGGCCTGGTCAAGGTGATCTTCGACAAGAAGACGGGGCAGCTCTTGGGCGCCCACATGATCGGCGCCGAAGTCACCGAGCTGATCCAGGGTTACGTGGTGGCGATGAACCTCGAAACCACCGAGGAAGAGCTGATGCACACCGTCTTCCCGCACCCGACGCTGTCGGAGATGATGAAGGAAGCCGTGCTCGACGCCTACGGCAAGGTGCTCAACGCCTGACCCCAGCGGCTACTAAGTGCACCCGAAAAGGGTGTCCGCCGGGACACTCTTGTTGCTATGCCGCAACAGTTCTGCATCATTTAACCGTCTTTGATGGTCGCTCTTGCACGCGCCGCTTTTTGGCCACACCGGTCAATGAGATCATCTGACCTGAGCCGAGCGCAGGTCGATGGTCTTACCGGGAAAGTCCGGAAAGCCCGACAGCGAGGCGGCCGGAAAGACGAGTTCGCGAATGTTCGCCACGACGCCTACCAGGTCGATGCCGACGAGCCGCCAGACCACTGGCTGCGGCGCGAACCTGTCGGGCCTCGGCGTCTTCAAAAAGTCACCGTCTGCCGCGGATTTGCGGCGGCTCGGCCGTCATCTCGCCAAACAGCAGGGTGATGCTGATAGTGCCCAGCTCCCGGCGACGATCTTGCGCAATCATGGCCAACCAAGGTGCGATCACCTGACCGTCGAACAGCCGACGGCCGGTCGCGGCCGTGACAGAAATTTGACCGCCGCAGCGTCGGCCACAGACCCGTCCGAAACGGGTGCGGCCGCGACAGAGGAGAGGGCGGGAGTGTGTTGGATGGAAAGCCGGCGGGTCGATTCGACCGTACCGGGGGTGACCCGCGAGATGTGCGATGCGGAATTTTAGGCGTAGCGTTTTTGCCGCGTTGCTGATCGGCGCCGGAGCAGGCGCCGTGCCGGCGGCGGCGTTCGAAGGCACCCCGGTTCGACCGGAGGACACCGCGATCCCGGTCGCCACCAGCCAGCCGGGTACCGCGCCTGCGCTGAAGAAGGCGCTGCCGGCGGCGCCGTCGACCACCTCGCTCACCGCGCTGCAATATGCCGCCGAGGGCGGCCACCCGATCGCGCAGTGGCGCCTCGGGAAGATGTATGCCGACGGCAATGGCGTCGATCAGGACGACCTGCGCGCTTTCGACTATTTCAGCAAGATCGCCAACGCCCACGCCGAGGACAGCCCGTCGGCGCCGCAGGCCGCGATCGTCGCCAACGCCTTCGTGGCACTCGGCCGCTACTATCTCGACGGCATCCCGAATTCGAAGGTCAAGCGCGATCCCGAGCGGGCGCGCGAGATGTTCTCTTACGCCGCCTCGTATTTCGGCAACGCCGACGCGCAGTACGATCTGGCCCGGCTGTATATCGAAGGCGTCGGCGTGCCGCGCGACTTCCGCTACGGCGCCCGCTGGCTCGGCCTCGCCGCCCAGAAGGGGCAGCACCAGGCCCAGGCGATGCTCGGACACCTGCTGTTCAACGGCGACAAGCTGCCCCGCCAGGCCGCCCGCGGTCTGATGTGGCTGACCCTGGCGCGCGACGCTGCGACGCCGGAAGAGGCCTGGATCAAGGACAGCTACAATAAGGCTTTCGCCAAGGCTTCCGACGACGACCGGGTGATGGCACTGCAGATGCTCGAGCACTGGGTGCAGGGCCGGCGGGACTGAGGCATCACGCCACATTCGCCGTCATTCCTGAGGTGGCGAGCGAAGCGAGCCCTCGAAGGGCGACGGCGAGGGCAGGGCCTTTGGCCAATCCTTCGAGTCCGCCGCTGCGCGGCGCAGCCCCAGGATGACGCCGGATTCGCTCGGACTTCGTTACGCCGCTTCCAGATCGAGATCCGCCCACACCGGGACGTGGTCCGAGGGCTTTTCCCAATTGCGCACATAGCTGTCGATGCCGACATGGCGCAGCCGGTCGGCGGCCTGCGGCGACAGCAGCAGGTGATCGATCCGCAGCCCCCAGTTCTTCTGCCAGGCGCCGGCCTGGTAGTCCCAGAAAGTGTATTGGCCGGGCGCGTCGGTGGTGGCGCGCAGCGCGTCGGTGAAGCCGAGGCCGAGCAGGGCCTGGAAGCTCTCGCGGGTCTCGGGGCGGAACAGCGCGTCCTCGGTCCAGGCCGCCGGATTGTGCACGTCGCCCGGCTGCGGGATGACGTTGAAGTCGCCGGCCAGGATCAGCGGCTCCTCGGTCTTCAGTCGCTGCTGGGCGTAGTCGCGCAGCCGTACCATCCAGCTCAGTTTGTAGGGATACTTCTCGCTGCCGACCGGATTGCCGTTCGGCAGATACAGGCAGGCGACGCGCACGACGCCGTGCTTCAGCGACACCACGCCTTCGAGAAACCGGGCATGAACGTCGCCATCGTCACCGGCGAGGCCCGGATTGGCTTCCTCGAGCGGATATTTCGACAGCAGCGCCACGCCGTTGAAAGTCTTCTGGCCGTGGGTGACGACGTTGTAGCCGAGCGCCTCGATCGGCTCGCGCGGAAACGCCTCGTCGACGCATTTGATCTCCTGCAGGCAGACCACGTCGGGCTGGCTATCCTTCAGCCAGCTGACCAGATGGTCCAGCCGCTGCCGGACCGAGTTGACGTTCCAAGTCGCCACACGGATTGTCATTCCAAATCACCGCATATCACTTAGAATCTCCACGCATGATGACGGGGCTTGTACGCCGAAATACCCCCAAAAGTACCACCAATTTGGCTGGGTAGAGTGGGCGGCCGGCTTGACCAAGATGTGGTGAGTCGGCGCGGCGGGCCAATGACCTAGCGTGATGTGTGGTTATAGCCCGGGCGAGCGAATTCGGTGGCAGAATCATTTCATCGACAACGCACCAGGATGAACGACATGACCAAGCAAACGATCAGCGCCCAATGGCTCAAGCAGGCCGCCGACAAGTTCGAGGCAAGCGCTATGGAATCGCTTCCGACTCTTGCGCTGCTGGGCCAGATGCACAAGCACACGGTCGACATGGAGCAAATTGCCGCCATGCGTCGCGCCGCAGAAATCAAAAGCATTTCGGCTCGCCGCCAGTTTCTCAAGGATGCCGGCCTGTTCGCCTGATCCCAGCCGCCTGCCTTCGGGCAGGCGAGTCGGAAACCGGGCTTGCCAAACGAGACACGCGAAACAACCTCAGGTTGAGGAAAGAGGGGGCGGAAATGCAGGATGTGAATAAGGCTCAAGATCGCGGCGCGAACGCGATTAAGACTGAATACGGCGGCGTGACGTACAGGTCGCAGACCGAGGCTAGGTGGGCCGTGTTCTTCGACACTTTGGGAGTCCAATTTCAATACGAGCCCGAGACGATAACCTTATCATCTGGCGAGAAATATCTGCCCGATTTCTACTTGAAGGACTTCGACGCCTATTTCGAGGTGAAGCCCAATGACGAGAAGATCGTCACGGAAGAGTCCGTCAAGGCGCGTTGCCTTTCGCACGACAAGCCGGGGCAAAGAGTTTGGTTGGCGATTGGAGGGCCGGCACCAAAGACCGCGAATGTACTTGTTCTGGAAAAATGGAAACGCGATGTGCCTATCGAAGAAATTCTAGGCAACTCCGACAACAGGTACTGGTTTCACGAGGACCGACGAGACGAGAAAGTGTACTGGCTGCACTCTGAAAATGTTGAGGGCTTCGTGGTCGGCGGCCCCGGCAAAAGCACGATCCATGAAAGGCCTCCGCTGAACCACGCAACTGTAGAAAAGGCATACTTCGCGGCGAGGATTGCCATGCTCAAACCGGCAAAGAAGTAGCTTTCGATACCCCCAACCGTACCCCCAAAACCTTCCGGTGCAACCCGCTGCAATTTCAATGGCTTAACTCAGTAGGCCCCGAAAACGACTGTAGCCGCAATGACTTGCGGCTATCTGTCGTTAAAGTGCGTCATCCGGCGATATGCGACGGTACAGAACAGGTGGCAATCCGCATCGCGCCGTCCGTTGCCCGGGATGATTTGCGCCGCGGCAGATCGCGGCCGTGCAGCGCTGTGATAAAGCAATCGAGGTCGGACGCAAATCGGGCGCGGCGATCGCTGTGAGCCGCTGCGCGATCGTCCACGGCAGCGCGAACAGCCGAAGCGGAGCGCCGGGCATGTCGAGTCGCGGAGCGCGGATGGTCGAAGCCATGCAGCTCAGGGGCATGACCAAGCAACATGCCTTGGCCTTCGCCATGGGCGTCAACGAAAGCACCGTGACCCGCTGGAAGAACAACGGTCCGATCTCGGTCGATCACGCCGTGCTGCTGTGCGGCGTTCTCGAGATCTCGCTGGACTGGTTCCTGACCGGCCGCGGCCGGATCGACGGCCACAAGGCCGCGGCGGCGTGCGATTCGGACGAGTCGCGGCTGTTGACCTGCGTCCGGCGCGCCGAGGCCAGGATGTCCGAACGCTCCAAGGCGCATCTGATCGCCTTCATCACCTCGTTATGTCCCGAGGCTTCCGACCTTTGAGAACGGCGAGTTGCTGCGTGCGCAAGTTGCACAGCGAGAAATTTGCGCTCAATGCAACCAGAAGTTGCCGTTTGGCCCGGGTGCGGGATTAGTGTTGTACAACCCTTGGTTGCAGATCGACCAAGGGTTCAACCTGAGCCCCGCAATCCCGCAGGAGACCATCATGGCCACCACGATCACCATCAACGTCACCAACAACAGCAACGTGATGCAGAACTTCTTCATCTTTCAGCAGCCGGCAATCTATACCGGCGGCCCGCAGGTCTACACCAACAGCCTCTACAGTCTTCCGGTGATGCCTTACGAGAGTTCCGGCGCGGTTCTCAGCTTCACCATGATGCTGCAGTACTACGCGGGTGCGCAGCAGCAGGTCTCGCCGCCGCAGATCGGGAAACCCTCCGGCCAGTTGGGCGCGATCCAGGCGATCGACCTGACCCCGGCGGCCGGCGGCACGCCGACCAACAACACCACCGTGATGAGCGTGTCGCCGTCCCTCGGGCTGTCGAAGCCGACCAACACCGATGGACCGCAGAAGGGTTCGTTCCGGATCAAGACGCCGACGTTCAATCCGGTGGTCACGCCCTACAACGCAGGATCGGCGGTGCAGTCGACGGCCGGCGGCATCACGCTGTCGAATTTCGTCCCGGTGTCGCCGAATACCAATCTCGACTGCCAGCCGATCATCAAGTTCTACGTCCAGACCGGCACCTATACCGCCGGGACGGTGATGAACTTCACTGCTTCGTCGCAGAATGCGGCGATCTGCGACGCGACCCAGGGCTTCACCACCTTCAACGTGTCGTACAATCTCGACGGCACCTGGACGGTGCAGAACATGGCATCGATGATGCTGGCGAACGGGCGTCGCGGTCTGATCGAAAAGTCCACGATCACCAGCACCCGGGCCAACGTGAACGGCGCCGCCAACGCCGAAGTCCTCAACGAGGCCGGCACCGCCTCGATCGCGCGTGGCTATGCGGCCGACATGCTGGCGCCCACCACGATCACCCATCTCGACGTGCCGGGCGCCCTGCAACAGTTCAACGAGTACCAGATCGGCTGGATCGGCGGACCGTATCGCGGGACGATGTGTACGCAGCTCGACGTGCCGAACGCGACGGCGGTGTTCGAGTAATCGTCGCGGCGGTCGCGCGATGATCGGTTGAGCATCCCGGCCGCCGATGGCGCCGCGCCGGAAGACTTTCAAAAGAAAGGTCGTCCGGCGCGGAGGCGCACCATCTGGTTGAAGGGTCGCTCCGGGCGCCCAGGCTGCCGTCGGGGAAGCGACATGGTCAGCGCGATCACCATCAATCTCAGGAACGACAGCAATACGCTGCAAAACTTCTGTTTCTTCCAGCAGCCGGCCGGGTATTCCAGCGCCGGTCGGGTGTATGTCAGCAGCCTGTGCGGCCAGCCGCTACTGCCCTATGCGACATCCGGCGCCGTGCTGAGCTTCATGATCACGCCGCAAACCTACGCCGGCGTGCAGCAGCAGATCGCGCCGCCGCAGCCGGGACAGCCGGTCGGGCAGGCTGGCGCTATTCGGGCGATCGAGCTGACGCCCGCGCAAGGGCCACCGACCGCCAACACCACCACCATGTCGGTGTCGCCGGCGCTTGGCTTGTCGGCGCCGATGGCTACGGAGGACGTGCCGGCCGGCGCATTTCGGATCAGGACCGCGGTGTTCAACCCGACGCTGGTGAACTACAACGCCGGCGTCGCGATGCAGACGCTGGCCGGCGGAATTCTGTTGTCGAATTTCGTGACGGCGCCGCCGAACGTCGCCCTGGACTGCACGCCTTCGCTAAAGTTTTACGTGCAGATCGGGAGCTATGCTGCAGGAACGGTGCTGGATTTCGCTTCGATGGTGGCGACCGCTGCGCTGTGCGATGCGGCGCAGGGCTTCACGGCATTCAATGTCAGCTACAATCTCGACGGCACCTGGACAGTGAAGAACATGGTGGCCGGGCGCCTCAGAAACGGCAGGCCCGGGCTGATCACGAAGTCCGAATTCGTCACCTCCGCCGCCAGTTTGCCGCGGTGACGGGGCAGCACGCCGCCACGGGTCGCCGCTACCCCGGCAGTCCCCGCAGCACCAGCGCGAGGCAGACGATCACCATGATCGACGGCAGCGCCCAGCGGCAGTGCGAACGCAGGCCGGTGGCGAGGACGTGATAGCGCGAGGCGGGATCGCTGCGCGGTTTCCACAGCAGCGCGTCGATCAGCATCACCACCACAAGATAGAAATAGCCGAGCGAGATGATCTTCGCGATCGGGGTGTTCAGCGAGATCGAGCCGGGGAAGCTCGCCTCGTAGGTGAAGCTGATCGCCGCCAGCGCTAGAAGGGCGGAGAACACCAGGCTGCCGTGATCCTTCGGTGCGGGAGGAACGGCCGCAGCAGATAGGGCTACGCAAGACGCTCGATGCCGATGGTGGCGTTCAGCCGCGAATACGCCCGCGCGTTCCAGCCGGCGGCCTCGTCGTAGAAGAAGGTCAGGTCGAGCGGGCGCCAATCGATCACCGACAATTTCGGTTCGATCCGCGAGAACAGCCGGTCGGTCTCGGTGGTGACCAGCATCGCGTCCTGCTTGGCATACCGCGGCAGCGAGAACGACAGCGACAGCCGCTGCCGGTCGAACGGAAACGCTGCCATGTCGACGCCGACGCGGAAATCGGCCTCGTAACGTTCGACCAGCACCACACTGCCGTCGGCATAGACCGAGACGGCATCCGCCTTGGCGCGCGGCTCGCCGAGCTGATTGTCGATCGCCAGACCGGGCGTCCAGATCCCGGCGATGTACTGCCGTGCTTCGGCGCCAACGCGGTCGACCCGCGAGGTGCCGGCGTCGAGCGGATCGAAACGCCGGCGCGGATCGGTCCAGCGCTGGGTGACTTCGATGTGCAGTCGGGCGCGGCCGATCACCTCGCGGATTTCGGTGATATCGAGCACGCGCAGACCAATGCGGACCTTGACCGGCAGCTCGATACCGTCGGGCAGCCCTTCCGACGGCGAGCCAGCGGATGCGGGGGCGCCGCACAGTGCCACGAAAACGATCAGCAGCGCTGCCCGCAGTGACTTCATGCCTGCGCCTCGTCGCGCGGCTTCAGCATCCGTGCCAATACCGAGAAGGCGACGAAGGCGAGCACGGCGCCGATCAGCGCAGCCGCGATCAGCTCGATCCGGGTCCGCTGCAGCGCCACGCCATGCGACGGGAAAGTTTTCACCGCTGCGATGTTGCCGATCATCCGACCGGAAAAATCGATCAGCGGCTGCACCAGGATCGCGCCGGTTTCGTCTCCGATCCGATACGGGCTGATCTCGCGGGTCCGGGCGAGGCGGATTGCGCCGTCGCGCAACAGTCCCGCGAACAGCGGGGTGTCGGTCGAGGCCAGCGCGATCAGGTCGCCGAACTGCTCGCCCGTGTCGCCGGGCCGTCGCGGCGGCAGCTCGGCGAGCGACTGGCTCAGCACCACCGCGATGTCGGCATTGGTCAGGGTCTTCACCTGTTCGAGGATCGGCTCGAGATTGAGGCCGGCCTCGACGGTGCCGACGAAGCGGTCGCCGTCATTGATCACCGCGATGCCGCGCACGAAGGTGCCGGCGACGCCGATTTCAAGTCCGACCTGCGAGCGCCGCGTCTTGTTGGCGGCGAGCACCATCGGCCGAAGTTTGGTCAGGTCGTCGCCGGATTTGTCCGGCAGATGCAGTCGCAACAGATAGGTCATGTCGGCTGCGTGGAAGCCGAACACCGGCACGCCCTGGCTCTTCAGATACGCATAGGGCGCGGCCGTGAGCTCCGTCAGCGCGGCGCGGTCACCGGCGGCAAGCGCTCGCCCGACGGCGCGCTGCCGCGCCGTGGTCTCCGCCTGGGTCAGCGCGAACCGTCCCGCTTCGTCGAGTGCGGCGGTGATCGCCTGGCTGACCGCCGCCATCTGGTGATCGCGGTCGCGCGCGATCACGTCGTTCTGCATCGAGAAAGTGAGGGCGAGCATCGCGCTGAAGCTCAGCGCCAGCACCAGCGCGGGGATCAGGCCGGCTTGGACGCTGGAGACGCGCAGAGGCACACGGGGAACGCTGGGAGGCAACGACATCGAGGTTTCCGGGGGCTGTTGACCCATCCTCGACATGGCCGCGCAGCGCGCGGGGCATCGCGCGCTGCCAATAGGTCGTTCGGAGGGTTCTTTGGCCGCGCCTTAGCGGAATTGGGAACCGGAACCAAGAGCAGAACGTACGGCAGGGGACGTTTGTCTTAACCGAGCGTCTCAAAGCCAACGGCTGCGGGTGGCACCCAGCCGCCGCAACCGTCCTGTCGGCAAGATCGTCAGATCGAAAAGCTGGTGCCGCAGCCGCAGGACGCGGAGGCGTTCGGGTTGTTGACCCGGAATGAGGCGCCGATCAGATCGTCGATGAAGTCGACCTCCGAGCCGGCCAGGAACGGCACCGAGGCCGAATCCACCAATACGACTGCGCCGTCCCGGGCGATCACCAGATCGTCGTCGGTCTTGGTGCGGTCGACGTCGAATTTATACTGGAAGCCCGAGCAGCCGCCGCCCTCGACGCTGATCCGCAGCATCGCGCCCTGGCCTTCGCCCTTGAGGATTTCGCCGATCCGGCGCGCCGCGCGCTCGCTGATGGTGACGCCTGATTCCGTCATCTCGCCGCTCCGTGTCGTTCGGGCAGGGGCCCGTCATTGGATTTCTTTGCCAACAATAGTTAAGTGCGCCGCACCGCAGAATCAAACGGTCAGGACGAGTCGCGCGTGTCGGTCGGTATGGCAGCTCCCCGTGCAGCCTTTGGCTGCGATCCGGACCACAGCCGCGGCCGGCAATTCCATGAGCCGCCGAGCCGGACCCGCAGCGCGTTTCGCCGCGATTGCGACCGCGTCATCCACTCCAACGCGTTTCGCCGGCTGAAGCACAAGACCCAGGTCTTCGTGTTTCACGAAGGCGACCACTATCGCACCCGGCTGACGCATAGCCTGGAAGTGGCGCAGATCGCCCGCGCGCTGGCGCGCCAGCTCGGGCTCGACGAAGACCTTACCGAAACGCTGGCGCTCGCCCACGACCTCGGCCATCCGCCGTTCGGCCATGCCGGCGAGCGCGCGCTCGACCTCTGCCTGAAGGACGCCGGCGGCTTCGACCACAACGCCCAGACGCTGCGGGTGCTGACCGCGCTCGAGCATCGCTACCCCGAGTTCGACGGCCTCAACCTGACCTGGGAAACGCTGGAAGGCGTGGTCAAGCACAACGGGCCGCTGACGGACCGCGCCGGCGCGCCGCTGCCGCGCTATGCCGAGCACGGCGTACCGCGCGGCATCGCCGAGTTCGACCAGCGTTTCGACCTGCAGCTCTGGAGCTTCGCCTCGCTCGAGGCCCAGGTGGCGGCGATTGCCGACGACATTGCCTACGACGCCCACGATATCGACGACGGCCTGCGCGCCGGGCTGTTCCGGATCGAGGATCTGGCCGAAGTACCGCTGATGGCGCGGATCATCGCCGCGATCGACCGGCGCTTTCCGGGGCTCGACGACAGCCGCCGCGGTGCCGAGCTGGTGCGCGAGCTGATCTCATATTTCATCGGCGCGGTCGCCGCCGAGGCCGAGCGTCGGATCGGCGAGGTGAGGCCGGGCTCGGCCGATGAGGTCCGCCGCGCCGAGCGGGCGCTGGTGGCGTTCCCGGCCGAAGCGGCGAAAGCCGAAGCCGAGATCAAGGCGTTCCTGTGGACCCGGATGTACCGCGCCGAGCGGGTGATGAAGGTGATGCGCGACGCCGAGGCGATCGTCGCCGACCTGTTCCTGCGGTATTGCGACCATCCGTCGGACCTGCCGCCGGACTGGCTGCCGGCGAACGGCCCGGTGGCCGAGTGCGAAGCCGACCGGTTGCTGCGGATTCGCAATTTTATCGCCGGCATGACCGACCGCTACGCGCTGGCCGAGCATCAGCGGCTTTTTGACTCGACCCCGGATTTGCGTTAGGCGGCGCCTCGACCGGCCCGAAACGGCCGCGTCCATTTTCCCTTTTCAGATATGGCCGAGCTCCCGATGTCCACGCATCTTTTCGCCCGTCTCCTGTCGCGCGTGCACGCGGTGTGCGCGGCGCTGATCGAAGAGGGCGCGCTGCCCGCCGGGATCGACCTGTCGCGCATCGTGGTCGAGCCGCCGAAGGACGCCTCCCACGGCGACATGGCGACCAATGCGGCGATGGTGCTGGCCAAGGATGCCAAGGCCAAGCCGCGCGACCTCGCCGACAAGATCGCCGACAAGCTCCGCGCCGAGGAGCTGATCGATCAGGTCGCGATCGCCGGACCGGGCTTCATCAACCTGACCCTGAAGCCGGCGGTGTGGGCGGAGGCGCTGCGCGCCGTGCTCGATGCCGGCGCCGGTTACGGCCGCAGCACCATTGGCGGCGGCGAGAAGGTCAACGTCGAATACGTCTCGGCCAATCCGACCGGGCCGATGCATGTCGGCCACTGCCGCGGCGCGGTGTTCGGTGATGCGCTGGCCAATCTGCTCGACACCGCCGGCTTTGCCGTCACCCGCGAGTACTACATCAACGACGCCGGCGCCCAGGTCGATGTGCTGGCGCGTTCCGCGTTCCTGCGCTACCGCGAGGCGCTGGGCGAGGCGATCGGCGAGATTCCGGAAGGGCTGTATCCGGGCGATTACTTGAAGCCTGTCGGCGAGGCGCTGAAGGCGGAGCATGGCGCTGCGCTCAAGGAACTACCGGAAGCGCAGTGGCTGCCGACCGTCCGCGCCAAGGCGATCGCGATGATGATGGAAGCGATCAAGGGCGACCTTGCCGCGCTGAACATCACCCACGAGGCGTTCTTCTCGGAGCGTTCGCTGATCGAAGGCGGCCGCAACCGCGTCGCCGAGACTATCGAGTTCCTGCGCGCCAAAGGCGACGTGTATCAGGGCCGGCTGCCGCCGCCGAAGGGCGCGCCGGTGGAGGACTATGAGGACCGCGAACAGACGCTGTTCCGCGCCACCGCCTATGGCGACGACGTCGACCGGCCGCTGCTGAAGTCGGACGGCTCCTACACCTACTTCGCGTCAGACATCGCCTATCACAAGGTCAAGTTCGACGCCGGCTTCGCCAATATGGTCGACGTCTGGGGCGCCGATCACGGCGGTTACATCAAGCGGATGCAGGCGGCGATCCAGGCAGTGACGGCCGGCAAGGGCGCGCTCGACGTCAAGATCGTTCAGCTCGTGCGGCTGCTGCGCAACGGCGAGCCGGTGAAGATGTCGAAGCGGGCCGGCGACTTCGTCACGTTGCGTGAAGTGGTGGACGAAGTTGGTTCCGACGCCGTCCGCTTCATGATGCTGTTCCGCAAGAACGATGCGGTGCTCGACTTCGACCTCGCCAAGGTGATCGAGCAGTCGAAGGACAATCCGGTGTTCTACGTCCAGTACGGCCACGCGCGCGGCCATTCGATCTTCCGCAATGCGCGCGAGGTGGTTCCGGATCTGCCGGAGGATTCGAAGGCGCGGGCGGCGATGCTGCGGCAGGCGCCGCTGGAGCGGCTGAGCGATCCGGCCGAGCTCGAACTATTGAAACGCCTCGCGCTCTATCCGCGTATCGTCGAAGCCGCCGCCCAGGCCCACGAGCCGCACAGAATTGCGTTTTATCTCAATGAGCTCGCGAGCGAATTTCATGCGCTTTGGACGCATGGACGGGATCTGCCTCATTTACGCTTCATTATCAATAATGATGCAGAGATAACCAGGGCGCGCTTGGCGATGGTCCAAGGCGTCGTCTCGGTTTTGGCCTCGGGGCTCGCCATTCTCGGCGTCACTGCGCCGGACGAGATGCGATAGGGGATCGGCCGTCAGATGGGGATCTGGAGCGGCTTGTGAGAGCGGCCGTGACGTCTGCGAAGGCGCCTTTGGCCGCTTTCCCGAATGGGACGCGACATCACGATGACGGATCGATATCAGGACCGACCTTTCCCGGCTTATGAAGACGAGAGCGTGACTTCGCGCTATCCGCAAAAGCCGGAAAACGATCCGCTCGCGGAGCTCGCTCGCTTGATCGGTCAGGCCGATCCGTTCGGCAAGGCCGGGCGCGTCGAGCAGGCGCCTCCAATCGCACCGCAGAGCCGATCGACCGATTTCAGCGCCAGCCGTGGACCGTCCTCGGTCGCGGCCGAGGATGATCTGTCGGCGCGGCCGATGCCGTCCTGGATGCAGCATCGTCAGCGTGCGCCCGAGCCCGCCCGAGCGCCCGAACCGCCCGAACCGATCCTGCCGCCGGAGCCGGATTTCAGACAGCCGCCGTCCTTCGTCAGCGCTGCGACGCCGCGCCGTGCCGCGGCGACCGGCTACGCACAAGCGCCTCAGGGGCCACAGGCGTCCATCGAGTCGATGCCGGTCGAGCCGATCGCGCTCGACACCCGGTTGCCCGATCCGCGATTCGATCCGGCGCCGATCGAGCAGCATCGTCTCGATCTGGTGCAGCCGGATCGGGTCCACTACGAACCGCAATTCGATCCGCTGCCGGCCAGCACCGCTCCGTTGGAGCCGGGCCGCTACGATGACGCGTTGTACGGCCAGCTCCCGGCCGACCCCGCGCCGATCGGAGGCTATCAGGATCCCTCTTACGGTTACGGCGACGGCTACGACGATATGTCCGACGGACAGGCGGTGAAGCCGCGTCGGAACAACATGATGACGGTGGTGGCCATTCTGGCGCTGGCGGTGGTCGGCACTGGCGGGGCCCTGGCGTATCGCACGTTCTCCGGCGCGCCGCGAAGCGGCGAGCCGCCGGTGATCAAGGCCGACACCAGCCCGACCAAGATTCCGGGGCCGTCAAACGACAATGCCGGCAAGCCGATCCAGGACCGGCTCGCCTCCGGAACCGGCGTCGAGGCGCTGGTGTCGCGCGAGGAGCAGCCGGCCGCCGACCCGTCGCGGATGCCTGGCTCCGGTCCGCGGGTCGTGCTGCCGCAGCTCAATCAGAACCCGAATCCGCCGACCGTCGCCAGCGTCACGCCCGGCGTCAAACCGAATCTGACGCCGCCGCCGAACAACGGCACCCTGGCCGGCGACGAGCCGCGCAAGATCAAGACCTACAGCATCCGCCCGGATCAGGCCGACCATGCCGGCCAGCCGGCCGGAGCGGCGCAGCAGGCGTCGCGAACTCCGACGCCCGCCGCCGCGGCGCGGGCGCCCGCGCGCAATGTCGCCGATGCCAACGCGTCAGCCGGGAATGCACCGCTGTCGCTGTCGCCCAATACCACAGCCGACACCCCGGCGCCTCGGCCGCAGCGTGTGGCTTCTCTGCCTGCTGAGCCGGCTGCGACGGCCGGTGGCTATGTGGTGCAGGTATCGTCTCAGCGCAGCGAGGCGGACGCCAAGGCGTCCTATCGCACCCTGCAGAGCAAGTTCCCGTCGCTGCTGGGATCACAGCCCCACATCATCAAGAAGGTCGATCTCGGCAACAAGGGCGTCTACTACCGTGCCATGGTCGGCCCGTTCGCCTCGGCCGAACAGGCGCAGCAGGTCTGCGGCAGCCTGAAAAGTGCCGGCGGACAGTGCTTCGTCCAGAGGAATTAACGGCGGTTTCCTTGACCCTGGAGGCGCGCGCGGGCTAAGCGGCCTGTATGCCACCGCGCGCTTTCATTACCGGCATTGCCGGCCTCAATCTCAGCGACGACGAGCGCGGATTTCTCCGCGATTCCCGTCCGTGGGGCTTCATTCTGTTCAAGCGCAATGTCGACAATCCGGCGCAAGTCAAGGCGCTGGTTGACGATTTGCGCGGAACCATCGGTTCCCCCGACGCGCCGGTCCTGATCGATCAGGAAGGCGGGCGGGTTCAGCGGCTCGCACCGCCGCATTGGCCGGCCTATCCCCCGGGCGCGGTGTTCTCCACGCTCTATGACATCGACCCGGAGGCCGGGTTGACCGCGGCGCGTCTGAGCGCCCGGCTGATCGCCGACGATCTTGCCGCGCTCGGCATCACCGTCGACTGCCTGCCGCTTGCCGACGTGCCGGTCGCCGGCGCCGATGCGGTGATCGGCGATCGTGCCTATGGCACCACGCCCAACAAGGTCGCAACGATCGCCCGCGCGGTCAGCGACGGCCTGGCGCAGGGCGGCGTGCTGCCGGTGCTGAAGCACATTCCCGGTCACGGCCGCGCCACCGCCGACAGTCATCATCGGCTGCCGACCGTCGACACCTCGCGCGAAGAGCTGGATCGCACCGATTTCGCCGCGTTCCGGCCGCTCGCCGACCTGCCGATGGCGATGACTGCACATGTTGTGTTTAGCGCGCTCGATCCCGCCCAACCGGCGACCACTTCTGCGACAATCATCGATCGGGTGATTCGTGAGTCGATCGGGTTCCAAGGATTGCTGATGAGCGACGACGTTTCGATGAACGCGCTGGCCGGCAGCATCGCCGAGCGCACACGCGCGATCGTCGCGGCGGGCTGCGACGTCGTCCTGCATTGCAACGGCAAGCTCGACGAAATGCGCCAGGTCGTTGCCGAAACACCGGAACTGGCGGGCAGGGCGCTGGCCCGTGCCGAGGCGGCGCTGGCGGCGCGCCGCCCCCCGCAGCCGTTCGACCGGGCCGCGGCGCGGGCCGAGCTCGACACCTTGATCGGCCGCTCGAGGGTGAGCGTATGACCGCTGAGATTCTGCAGTTCGAGACTGGCCGGCCTGTCGAGCAGGTCGACCAGGACGAGGCACTCGTCGTCGACGTCGAGGGTTACGAAGGTCCGCTCGACCTGTTGCTGGCGCTGGCGCGGCAGCAGAAGGTCGACCTGCACAAGATCTCGATCCTGGCGCTCGCCGATCAGTACCTGCTGTTCATCGAGGAAGCGCGGAAGATCCGGCTCGAACTCGCCGCCGACTATCTGGTGATGGCGGCGTGGCTCGCCTTCCTCAAATCGCGCCTGCTGCTGCCCGAGCCGCCCGCCCAGGAAGGCCCGAGCGCCGAAGAGATGGCGAACGCGCTGGCCAACAGGCTGCGCCGGCTGGAGGCGATCCGCGAGGCCGCGAACTCGCTGATGACGCGCGCCCAGCTCGGCCGCGACATCTTTCCCCGCGGTCTGGCCGAAGACATCGCCGAGATCAAGCATCCGAAGTTCACCGCGACGCTTTACGACCTGCTCAGCGCCTACGCGTCGCAGCGGCAGTCGCGGGTGCTGACCACGGTGCATTTGGCCAAGCGCACGGTGTGGTCGCTGAGCGAAGCGCGTGCGTCGCTGGAGCGGCTGGTCGGGCTCGCCGAGGACTGGAGCCGGCTCGACGAATATCTGCTGCGCTACATGCCCGACCCGACGCAGCGCGCCACCGTGCTGGCGTCGAGCTTTGCCGCCGCGCTCGAATTGGTGCGCGAGGGTGAGGTGGAGCTGCATCAGGCCGCGCCGCTGGCGCCCCTGTATTTTCGTAAGCGTCCGCCGTCTCCAGCGATGGAAGCGGCAGCCTTGCCGGATACTCCGGTCGGGTAGTGGAAGAAGGAGACCGAGCCATGGCAAGTCTGGCGGAGAAGCGCATCGTGGAGTTCGAACAGCCGGTCGAACATCTGTCCGATGACAGCGCCGAGCAGCAGCCGCAGACCCGGCCCGAGGAGCTGCGCCTGCTCGAAGCCCTGCTGTTCGCGTCGCCCGAGCCGCTCGACCAGGCGGCGCTCGCCAAGCGGATGCCGGAAGGCGTCGACGTCAAGGCGGCGCTGAAGCAGTTGCAGGACGACTATGCCCATCGCGGCGTCAATCTGGTGCGGATCGCCAGCAAATGGACGTTCCGCACCGCCGGCGATCTCGCCTGGCTGATGACCCGCGAGTCGACCGAGACCCGCAAGCTGTCGCGCGCGGCGATCGAGATGCTGGCGATCATCGCCTATCACCAGCCGATCACCCGCGCCGAGATCGAAGAGATCCGCGGCGTGGTGACCTCGAAGGGTACGCTCGATGTGCTGCTCGAAACCGGCTGGATCAAGCCCCGTGGCCGTCGCAAGACGCCGGGCCGTCCGCTGACCTTCGGCACCACCGAGGCGTTCCTGTCGCAGTTCAGCCTGGAATCGCTGACCGACCTGCCGGGGCTGGAAGAGCTCAAGGGCACCGGCTTGCTCGACACCCGTCTGCCGACCGGTTTCAGCGTGCCGACGCCGTCCGACGATCCTGCGCTGCGCGAGGACGAGGATCCGCTGGAGCCCGGCGATCTCGATCTGACGCTGGCCCCGCAGCCCGAACTGGAGCTGTCCGGCGAGGCTGCCGAGACCGCCGGCACGGCCGAAGCGGTCGCGACCGAGACCGGTTTGGCCGAAACGTCCGATACCGCCTCGGAGCCCACCGAAACAGGCTTTGCGGGTGGTGCCGAAGCGGAGTCCGAGTCCGCCGCAACAGGCTTTGCCGATGCCGATCAAACCGGCGCGATCGAGACCGAGCAGGCCGAACAGATCGACGGTACCGAGGTTGTTGCCGAAGCGTTCGATGCCGGCGGGATCGAGACCGAAGATTTCGAGACGGACGAGTTCGAAGCTGAGGACGTGGCGACCGACGATGCCATCGGGACCGAAGAAGTCGCGGCTGACGAGCCCGAGGCGGACAGCCTCGTGACGGTGGACGAACTCAGCGTCGAGATCGAAACCGTCGAGGTGGAGTTGATCAAGCCGGAGCAGGCCGTGGGCCAGATCGATGCTGCGTCCGACAGCGAGATCGATGATGCGACCGCCGCGGAATTGGATACCGCTGAATCGGACGATGCCGACGCGCAGGACGACGACGAGGCGTCCGACCGGCGCGACGAGCCCTGAACGGTTCGATGATGCTGCCGGCCCGGAACCAGAATGCGGCCGATCAACTCACCGTTGTGTCGGCATAAATCCTTGTTTCGGGCGGTTCTTTCACCTAGCTTCGCGAGTGAATAGGGCTGGCGCGCCGGTCGAGTTTCGGGAGAAGGCAGGATGGGTTCACTCAGTATCTGGCACTGGATCGTCGTTATCGCGGTCGTCCTGCTGCTGTTCGGTCGTGGCAAGATTTCCGACCTGATGGGCGACGTCGCCCAGGGCATCAAGTCCTTCAAGAAGGGCCTGCAGGACGATGACAAGACGGCCGAAAAGTCCGAGCCGGTGAAGTCGATCGACCACGCCTCCACGCCCGGTGCGACCAACCGCACCGACGTCGGCAGCAAGGCGGTCTGAAGCGCGGTCGCACGCGCCTGATCCGTCTTTGAGCCCCGTGCGGCATCGCCGCCGGGCCGCTTGATCCGGCGACGGTACGCGCCGCCGGATCATCAGAGGGTGAGCGCATCGCGGGGGACAGCGGGGCGCGCCCGGAAGCGCCCCAGCGGATTCGCGGGCGCATTGAGGCATAGTCGGCCGTTTCATGTTCGACATCGGGTGGAGTGAACTGATGGTGGTCGGGGTGGTCGCGTTGATCGCGATTGGCCCCAAGGAGCTGCCGGGCGTGTTGCGCACGGTGGGCCAATGGGTCGGCAAGGCGCGCCGGCTCGCCACCGAGTTCCAGGGGCAGTTCCAGGAAGCGATGCGCGAGGCCGAGATGGCCGACCTGAAGAAGTCGTTCGACGAGGTCAAGGAAGCCACCACCGGGCTGTCGACCAACAACATGCTCACCAAGCTGTCGAGCGAGGTCACCGACGCGATGGCGCTCGACAAGCCCGCCGCCACCGACACCCCGACGGCAGCCCCCCCGAACGCAGACACTCCGCCGACCGAGCCCACCACTCCGGTGCAACCGACAGCCGAGACGCTGATCGAGCCGACCCGGCACGACGCCGCGATCTCGGAGCCGCTGGCGATCGTCCGTGAGACCCCGGCTGCCGAGCCGGCGCATTTACCGGTACCGGCCGAGAGCCACGCGCTTGCCACCCCGGACGCGGCGCCGCCGGATCTCGCCCATCCCGACCGCGCCGGTTCCGAACTTGCCGGTTCCGAACTCGCCAAGGACGCCAAAGCGTCATGAGTGCCGAAGACATCGAGGCCTCCAAGGCGCCGCTGATGGACCACCTGATCGAGCTGCGCTCGCGCCTGATCAAGGCGCTGCTCGGCTTCGGCATCGCGTTCATCTTCTGCTTCTTCTTCGCCAAGCAGATCTACAACGTGCTGGTATGGCCGTTCGTCTGGGTCGCGGGGGTGGAGAATTCGAAATTCATCTATACCGCGCTGCTCGAATACTTCCTCACCCAGCTCAAGCTGGCGATGTTCGGCGCCGGCTTCATCTCGTTCCCGATCATCGCCACCCAGATCTACAAGTTCGTCGCGCCCGGCCTGTACAAGCACGAGAAGAACGCCTTCCTGCCGTATCTGATCGCCACCCCTGGCTTCTTCGTACTCGGCTCGCTGGTGGTGTACTTCGTGGTGCTGCCGATGCTGGTGCGGTTCTCGCTCGGCATGCAGCAGGTCGGCGGCGACGAGACCGCGCAGATCCAGCTCCTGCCCAAGGTCGGCGAATATCTGTCGCTGATGATGTCGCTGATTTTCGCGTTCGGGCTGGCGTTCCAGTTGCCGGTGATCCTCACCCTGCTGGGCCGGATCGGCGTGCTCACCTCCAAGCAGCTCAAGGAGAAGCGGCGTTACTTCATCGTCGGCGCGTTCGTCATCGCCGCGGTCCTGACGCCGCCCGACGTGATCAGCCAGGCCTCGCTCGCGCTGCCGCTGATGCTGCTCTACGAAGGCTCGATCGTCGCGGTCGGGATTGTCGAGAAGAAGCGCGCCGCCGCGGACGCCTCGACGTCGACCGACTCGTCGCCGCCGGCCGGGGCGGCCTGACCGCTCTTCGTTTGGCCTGCTGTCTGCAACGGCCGAGCGTGCCGCGCTGGTAATCGAGTCAGCATTGTGCGGATCTCCGAATCGACCGCATGTTGGCGGCCGCAGCGAGGTCGCCGTCGGGTGGCCCGTTTGCCCGGGCTCCTATGCGCGTATATCGAGACACGATCCTGCTGACTCTGCCATTGGTCGCATCGATCGTGGCGGTGCCTGCCGCGCGGGCCCAGCAGCAGCCGAGCTGCACGGGAATCTGTGCTCTGCAGGCCGCCGATCAGGAAGCGCTGCTGGCCCCGTTCAACAACCTGCCGGCGACCGCGCAGGGGCGGGCAGTGCTCGATGCCAATCTCAATAAGCAGGTCGAGATCTATCTGAACTCGACTCAGGCCGAGAAGATCGCCGCCGGCACCGTGCTGATCCTGCCCGCAGTGCCGGCCAATGTGCTGCTGCGCGCCTTCCCGGGCAATCCGGCCTACGGCTACAACGCGCAAGGAATTCCGACGGCACCGACGCTGCCGCCCTCCATCTTGAAGATGGAAGCCGCGATAATCGGCAGCAATCAGATCGTCGCGATGAAGCCGTATTTCGGCACCAGCGACGTCTACGGCAACGCCTACGGCTATCTGCCGGGCCAGACCGACAGCTACGGCAATCCGCCGCCGTATCAGGTCTCCGCGGCGATCCTGAATAACCCGTTCACGCCGCAGAACTCGTCCTATCTGGCGTGGCAGAACCAGCAGACTCCGGGCGCCTACAACATCAACTGGGCACTCGGCGATTCGAAGGTCGGCGACTTCCCGAGCGCCCATACGATGCTCGCCACCTCCAACGCGGTGCCGTTCGCGATCCTGGCGCCGGGTTATTATCAGCAGTTCGTCATGGCGGCGGCGCAGTTCTCGTACGACCTCAACGTCTATGCGGCGCACTATCCGCTCGACGTGATCGGCGGCCGAATCATGGCGACCTACGTCACCGCCAACATGCTGGCCGGTAATCCGCTGTATGCCTCGGCCGACTTCAACACCACGCTTTTGCCGTCGCTGAGCACCGAGATGCAGACGTACCTGGGCGGCGGCGCGGGCTCGCCCTATGCGTCGGCGTGCGCCGATCTGATCGCCTGCCTGAGCAGCGGCGTGATCCCGACCGCCGCGAGCTATCAGCAGCAGGCGCAGGCCTATCGGCGGTTTCTTACCTACGATTTTCCGTCGGTCGGCCCGACCGATCTTGCGCCCGTAGTGCCCGCGGAAGCGCATTACCTGATCGCGACGCGCTATCCGTATCTGACGACCGCGCAGCTCGATGAGATCCTCGCCACCACCGAGCTGCCGTCGGGCGGGCCGCTCGACAACGGCAGCGGCTGGGCGCGGATCAACCTCTATGCGGCAGCCGGCGGCTACGGCGCGTTCCGCAGCAACGTCACCGTGACGATGGATGCGTCGCAAGGCGGCCTCAACGCGTTCGATGTCTGGAGCAATGATATCTCCGGTCCGGGCGGACTGACGCTGGCAGGCACCGGCACGCTGGTGCTGGCGGGCGCCAACACCTACACCGGCGGCACCCGGGTCCAGAGCGGCAGCACGCTCGGTCTCAGCGGCAGCCTGCTCGGGCCGCTGTGGGTCGCCTCCGGGGCGAGCTTCGTGGTCGGCCGCAGCGGCACGTTCACAGGCGCGCTGAGTAACGACGGCACCGTTTACAACGCCGGCGTGGTCGACGGCAGCTTCAGCGGCGGCGGCTCCTTCACCAACGCCGGCTGGCTCGGCGGCACCGGCACGTTCGGCTCGCTCGATCTGCGCGGCGGCTCGGTCGTGTCGCCCGGTCATTCGGTCGGAACTATCCAGGTTTCGGGCAATCTCAGCGTATCGGCCGGCGCCACTTACTTCGCTCAGGTCGAGGGGAGCACCGCCGATCTGATCCAGGTCGGCGGCACCGCGAACCTGTCGGGTGGCGCCGTCATCGCCGGCCTGATCGGACACAGCCCGGTCCTCGGCCAAGCCTATCCGATCCTCACCGCGGCCGGCGGCATCACCGGCAGCTTCGCAAGCGCGGTGACCGACGATCTGCCGTTTCTCGCCGCGTCGCTGAACACCACGGCGAATACGGTGACGCTGACGCTGACCCGCAACGCCGTTCCGTTCGCCAGCCTGGCGACCAGTGCTAATCAGGCCGCCGTCGCCAATGCGCTCGACGCCGGTCCAGCGGCGAGCGGGCTCGGCCTGCTGATCGCCACGCAATCGACCGCCGGGGCGCCGCGCGTGTTCGACGCGCTGTCCGGCGAGGTTCATGCCAGCGCCCAATCCGCGCTGCTCGACGACAGCCTGCTGCTGCGCGAAGCGGTGCTCGGGCGGATGCGGCAGAGCGGGGGCACCGACACGGTGCTCGCCACCGGCGCCGGCGTCTGGGCGCAGGGCATCGGCACCTGGGGCCGCAATGGCAGCGATGGCAATGCGGCGGAGGCGAGCACGTCGATTGCCGGCTTCGTCAGCGGCGTCGATTACCGCCTCGGCTCCGGCTGGCAGGTCGGCCTCGCTGGTGGCTCCACTAACTCCACCGTGACGGTGCGCGACCGCGCTAGTTCCGCCGGTATTGATACCGCGCATCTGGCCGGCTACGCGTCCGGCGAGGCCGGCCCGTGGCGGCTGCGCGCGGCGGCCTCGGCGAGCTTCAGCACGCTGTCGACCAGCCGCTCGGTGAGCTTCCCGGGCGTCGCCGACATCGCCGGCGCCCGCTACGATGCGACCACCGCGCAGGCTTTCGGCGAGATCGGCTACCGCGTGGCGGTCGGGCAGGCCGTCGCCGAGCCGTTCGGCGGGCTGGCGCTGGTGCATCTGCATCGCGATGCGTTCACCGAAGGCGGCGGCATCACCGCGTTGGCGGGGACGGGCCACAACCACGATATCGGCTATTCGACGCTGGGCGGCCGCCTGACGACCAGCTACACGCTGTCGCCCGGTCTGGTGGCGATGCCCCGGTTGGCGGCGTCCTGGCAGCATGCGTTCGGAACGACGGCAGCGATCGCCGATCTGGCGTTCCGCAGCACCGGCGGGCCGTTCGCGGTCGCCGGCGTGCCGCTCGACCACGACACCGCGCTGGTCGAATGCGGCTTCGATCTGCAACTCGGTCCGCAGGCCCGTGCCGGACTGTCCTACGCCGCCCAGCGCGGCGAGCGTGCCCGGCGCGATCAGGTCCGCGGCCTGTTGAGCTGGCAGTTCTGACCTGTCTCCGTTGTCGTGCCCGGCCTTGTGCCGGGCATTGCCGTCTTTTACAGACGGTGCTCCGCAACACGCGGACGGCCGGGACGGGCCCGGCCTGACGAGGCGATTCCATGCACGACATCAAAGCGATCCGCGACAATCCGCAGGCCTTCGACGCGGCGTTCACGAGGCGCGGTCTGGCGCCGATCGCGGACAGCCTGATCAAGCTCGACGAAGCCCGCCGCGCCGCGGTGCAGGCCGCCGAGCAGGCGCAGGCGCGGCGCAATGCGGCGTCGAAGGAGATCGGCGACGCCAAGAAGGCCAAGGACAATGCCCGCGCCGAGGCGCTGATGGCCGAGGTCACCGAACTGAAGACCACGATGCCGGCGCTCGACGCCGCAGTGAAAGAGGCAGATGAGGCGCTCAAGAAGGCGCTGTCGGAAATTCCCAACCTGCCGCTCGCCGAGGTGCCGGAAGGTGCCGACGAGCACGGCAATGTCGAGCATCACCGCTTCGGCGAGAAGCCGAGCTACAGCTTCACGCCGAAGCCGCATTACGACCTCGGCGAAGCGCTCGGCATGATGGACTTCGAAGCCGCGGCCAAACTCTCCGGTGCACGCTTCACGGTGCTGAAGAAGGGGCTTGCCCGGCTTGAGCGCGCGATCGGCCAGTTCTTCCTCGACGTCCACACCGGCGACCATGGCTACACCGAAGTCAACCCGCCGCTGCTGGTGAAGGACGATGCGATGTTCGGCACCGCGCAGTTGCCGAAATTTCGTGAGGATCAGTTTGCCGCCGGCGCAATCGGCAGCGGCGGCGAGGGCTACTGGCTCATCCCTACCGCCGAAGTCTCGCTGACGAATCTGGTGCGCGAGTCCATTCTCGACGAGAAAGAGCTGCCGATGCGGCTCACGGCGTTGACGCCGTGCTTCCGCGCCGAGGCGGGCGCGGCGGGGCGTGATACGCGCGGCATGATCCGGCAGCATCAGTTCACGAAGGTCGAGCTGGTGTCGATCACCACGCCCGAGCAGTCGAAGGACGAGCACGAGCGGATGCTGGCTTGCGCCGAGGAAGTGCTGCGCCGCCTCGGGCTGCACTACCGCGTGATGACGCTGTGCACCGGCGACATGGGCTTTGCGTCGCAGAAGACCTACGACATCGAGGTCTGGATGCCGGGCCAGGGCGAAGGCGGCGCGTACCGCGAAATCTCCTCGTGCTCGGTGTGCGGCGACTTCCAGGCCCGCCGCATGGACGCACGCTCGCGCGGCCCGGACGGCAAGCCGCGCTTCGTCCACACCCTGAACGGCTCCGGAACCGCCGTCGGCCGTGCGCTGATCGCGGTGATCGAGAATTATCAGCAGGAAGACGGCTCGATCGCCGTGCCCGACGTGCTGCAGCCCTACATGGGCGGGCTGAAGGTGATTGGGGCTGCTACTTAGGGTAGAAAGGTTCGTCGGATTTCGATAGTGTCAACCACTGCTGGTTTTCAAGCAATGCAAGTTCGTGTTTGCAGATTGTTTCAGGCAGAGATCGACGATGAGTTGCTCGAGGTCACAGGATGCGTCTATCGCGCCAGTCGATGGGCGCTACTATCCCGAATTGGTCCTGTCGATTTGTGCGGCGGTCGGCACTGACACTGCGATAGTTTCCGACGCTCTCGCTTCAGAACTGCTCTCGGTCGGATATACGCCGGTACCGATCCGGCTAAGCGCGCTCATGGCTCAGATACCGGGGCTCGAATTTCTCCTGGACTTGAAGGCAGAAGACGAGCGCATCCAAGAGAGCATGAAGGCTGGCAATGAGATCCGGGCGATTATCGGCAGTGCGGATGCGGTTGCAAGGCTTGCCCTGTCGGAGATTCATCGGATCCGTGCAGGGCTGAACGACAGCAATGATCCATCGGTGCCCGCGGAACGACATTGCTTCATCGTGTCGTCTCTGAAGCGGGAGGAAGAGCTCGAGATGCTGCGGAAGCTGTTCGGCCAACGAGCACTTCTTGTTTCAATATACGAGCCAAAAGAGCACCGGATCGAAAATTTATGCCGGAAGATAGCCAGCAGTAAAAATTCATCCGATCCCGATGCGCATCGAGAAATCGCTGAACGCCTCATCGATACTGATCAGAAAGAGCGATCAGATGAACTGGGGCAGCGATTGGAAGACGTCTTTCAGAGGGCCGATGTATTCCTGAAGGCCGGCGTCTCCTTCCGCGAGGATGCTCGAAGGTTTGTTCAGCTATTATTCCAAGCGCCTTACATCACGCCGACAGTCGATGAGTTATTGATGTTTCAAGCCCGCGCGACTGCGCAGCGATCGGCCGATCTGTCTCGGCAGGTTGGCGCTGTCATCGCAACTCGTACTGGGGAAATTCTGGCTACGGGTTGCAACGAGGTGCCGCGGGCTGGTGGAGGTGTTATTTGGGACGACGTCGCGGGCACGGAGCGTGATTATCGAGACTACAAATTGGGACAGGATGCGGCCGCAGGGACGCGAAAGGAGATCGTCGCTGAGCTGTTAGAAGCACTTGCCGATGCCGGATGGTTGACCGCAGAGAAAAAGGCAAAGAAGGCAGAGGAACGCGCGCAGGATGCTCTCTACGTCGAGCCGAAACCGTTGGCCGGAACCACGGTGGCGAGCCTGTTAGAGTTTGGCCGAATTGTACATGCTGAAATGGCCGCGGTATGCGATGCTGCTATGCGCGGAATTTCAGTGCGCGATAGTACGCTTTATTGCACCACGTTTCCTTGTCACATGTGCGCAAGGCACATCATCGCTGCTGGGATCAAGCGGGTCGTCTACATTGAGCCCTATCCGAAGAGCCGTGCAAAGAAGCTCTACAAGCGAGCAATTCAGGTCGATCACGACCGACTTGCCGACGAAGACGCGGTCAGGTTCGATGCCTTTGTCGGAATTGCTCCAACGCGATTCATCGATCTGTTTGATATGACGCGCCGAAAAGATGCTCAAGGCTATGCTCTGCGACCGACGGCTCCGAAAGATGGTCCGAAAGGGGTAACGTACGGCTCTCTGGTCGCCGAGATGGAATCGTCCTATCTTGCGCCTATCGCACGCGCCGATTGGTCAAAGCTGTCATGTCGGCACTCGGATGTCTCTGATGAAACAAATGGATAAGGCGTCCCCCGTCATGAAGGCGGCGAATAGCGCCGCGATACGAATGGAAACCTGGTCCTCCGCCAAGCGGGATTTCGGGAATCGTGCCACAAGCGCGAAAACGTTGAAGTCGGATGTTCCGACGACCCGATCGGGAACGTCATCATCTCTCACGAATGTTGAAAAGCAAAAATAGTGGGATGGCGCGACGCTTTGGAGCTTTTGTTGCACTCGCGACTTTGTTGATGGCCGCCAGTCTACCAGACCTCGCACTTGCTACTGGCTCCGCCGCCGGTCCCGCCGACCTGATCTCGCAGTTTCGTGCCAAGAACGGCCAAGGCAAGGTGGTGATGGACGCGGCGCTGAATGCGATCGCGCAGCGGCAGGCCGCCGCGATGGCGTCGAAGGACGTCCTCAGCCACGAGGCCGGCGGCTCGTTCACCTCGCGCGTGGCGCCGGCGAAGGCGTCGCGCGCCGCCGAGAACATCGCCTACGGCTATCCGGATTTTCCGAACACGCTGAAGCAGTGGATCAACTCGCCGGGTCACCGCCGCAACCTGTTGCTGAAGGGCGCTTCGAAGGTCGGCGTCGCCAGCGTCAGGTCGAGCGCGAGCGGGCGGACCTATTGGGCGATGGTGATCGCCGGCGGCGACGAAAAACCGAAGCCGAAAGCGAAGCCGCCGGCCAAATCCGCGAGCAAGCCCGCGGCGAAATCGGCCTCCAGCTCCAAGGCGGCCGCCGAGCCGGCGGCCACCTGGGGCAAGCAGCTCCCGAAACCTTCCGCTGCACGGGATTGCACGGTCCGGCTGCTCGGCCTGTGCATCTGAGGCGCTGATCTGCCGGGGCAGCTATTTGCCTCTGGCGGCGGGGGCGGATAAGACGACGGCCTGACCCCATCCCCGACGAAAGGCGTCCCAGCGACCATGCGGATTCTGTGCACCAACGACGACGGCATTCACGCGCCCGGCCTCAAGACGGTCGAACAGATCGCCCGCGCGCTTTCCGACGACGTCTGGGTGGTGGCGCCCGAGCTCGACCAGTCAGGGGTATCGCATTCGTTGTCGCTGAACGATCCGTTGCGCCTGCGCGAAGTCGGCCCGCGGCACTTCGCGGTGCGCGGCACGCCGACCGACTGCGTGATCATGGGCTCGCGCTTCATCCTCAAGGACAAGGCGCCGGATCTGGTGCTGTCCGGTGTCAACCGCGGCCGCAACGTCGCCGAGGACGTGGTCTATTCGGGCACCATCGCCGGTGCGCTCGAAGGCACCATTCTGGGGCTGCCGTCGTTCGCGCTGTCGCAGGAATTCACCATCGAGACCCGCAACGCGCCGCTGTGGGAGACTGCAAGGACGCACGCGCCAGACATCATCCGCAAGGTGATGGCGGCGGGCGTGCCGAAGAACACCGTGGTCAACATCAACTTCCCGGCCTGCACGCCGGACGAGGTCAAGGGCGTGGTGGTGACGCGGCAGGGCAAGCGCAATCCCGGCTTCCTGCGGATCGACGAGCGTCACGACGGCCGCGGCAACCCGTACTACTGGATCGGCTTCGAGAAGATCAAAGTCGCCGACATGCCGGCCGAAGGCACTGATCTGGCCGCGCTCGCCGCCAACTTCGTCTCGGTGACGCCGCTGCGCCTCGACCGCACCGACGAGGCATTTTCGGCGGCGCTGACCAAGACGCTGGGATAAGCTCGAAACGAGCGCGTAGCATGGGTTGGGCGCAGCGACCGCAGATGATCCGACGGAACTACGCGGCGCCGCGCAGCGTGGCGTCGAGCGCCTGCTTCAGCGATTCGATCTGGAACGGCTTCTGCAGCGCGGGGCGATCGCGATAGTTTTCCGGCACGCCCTGGGTGCCGTAGCCGGTGGCGAAGATGAACGGCCGGTTGCGCGCCTTGAGCAGGTCGGCGACCGGCGAGATCACCTTGCCGTTGACGTTGACGTCGAGGATCGCAATGTCGAAGTCGGTGGCTTCGGCGAGTTGCAGCGCTTCGTTGATCTCGCCGGTCTCGGCGGCGACCGAGAAGCCCAGCTCTTCGAGCATGTCGGCCACCATCATGCGGATCATCGCTTCGTCCTCGACCAGAAAAACGGAGCCGCCGGTCGGGCCAGGTGTCGTCATCGGATGATGTCCTCGAAATGTGCTGTCGCGGGCGCCGATCCGCAGCAAAGGCGCTTCTCCGAACACCGTCGCAAATAAGCGGCGGGATGGCAAATGCAAGCGCGACCTACGTCGTTGCGTGGCGCTCCGCACTTGCCAGGTTTCGTTCCGCACGCCAACACTCTGCCGAGAATCGCGCCATCCGGAACCCGAGTGGGCGGCGCACCGACTGATCGCGAGACCCGAGATGCCGAGCCCCGCGGCGCCGCCGCCCGAAAAGATGATGTTCCAGCTCAGCCTGCGGCGGCGCGGCATCAGCGATCAGGCGGTGCTGCGTACCATGGAGGCGGTGCCGCGCGACCAGTTCGTCGATCCCGGCTATCGCGACGGCGCCTGGCGCGACACTGCGCTGCCGATCGCCTGCGGCCAGACCATCAGTCAGCCGTTCGTGGTCGCCTACATGACCGAGCAGCTTCAGTTGCGTCCGCGCGACCGCGTACTCGAGATCGGCGCCGGTTCCGGCTATCACGCCGCGGTGCTGTCGCGGCTGGCGGGGGACGTGCTGAGCTATGAACGCTTCAAGACGCTGGCCGACCGCGCCCGCAAGCGACTCGCCGAGCTCGGCTGTCACAATGTCGAAGTGGTATTCGGCGACGGGTTCGACCTGCCGGAGACCGCCGGCACCTTCGATCGTATCCTGGTCACCGCCGCGGTGCCAGAGCTGCCGCAGCGTTTGCTCGAGCTGCTCGATCCGGGCGGCATTCTGATCGCCCCGGTCGGGCCAGCGAACGGGCGGCAGACGCTGCTGCGGGTGCGCCGCTCCCCGGACGGCGACGAGCACAAGGCACTCGGCGAGGTCCGCTTCGTACCCGCGCTGCGCGGCACCGCGCGCGAGCTCTGAGCGCACTCGGCTTTTCGATTTCTCAGCGTCAACAAGCGGTTTCCGCGCAAGGTTAAACGGTTGTTTACTGGCGCGGTGTTTACTCAATTTACCAGTCGTATTGCGTATGAGTGAGTAACCATGTCCCGCGTTGCCGCGTTGCTTTGCTCGCGCCGCGCCCCGCAAGTTGCGGTGCTGGCGTTGATGTCGGTCGGTTTCAGTGCGTGCAGCGCCGACATGCAGACACGCTTCCAGCAGGCCCCGTTCGGGCCGGTCGAATCCACCGGGTCGGTGGCACGTCAGCCGCAGCGGCAGGAGCTGCCGCAATATGCGCGGCCTCAGTATCAGCAGCCGCAATATCAGCAGCCGTACCAGCCGCAATATCAATCGCCGCAGTACCAGTCGCAGGCTCTGCCGCCGATCTCGGCGCCGCCGTCCTATCCGGTCGCGGGGCAGGGTGCCGGCGTCTCCGGCGGCGGTCGCGGTGTCGCGTCCTACGAGCCGCCGCCGCGCGCCCCGATCGAGTCGACCGGGACGGTGCAGGCGCCGCGCTCGGTCGCTGCGGCGCGGCCGATGCCGGCTGCTCCCGCACCGGCCCCGGCTGCAGGCACCACGATCATCGTCGGCACCAGCGATACCCTCGAGATCCTGGCGCAGCGCTATCGCGTCTCGACCGCCGAAATCCTGCGCGCCAACGGCTACAAGGGGCCGCGGCGATTGCAGCCTGGCCAGCAATTGGTGATTCCGAGCCGCGCCACGACCGCCCAGGCGGCTGCGCCGGTTGCCGCACCGGCCGCCGTTCCGCCGGCGCCGCGTCCGGTCGCCACCGCGGCGCCGGCCCCGACAGCGTCCCGGGTCCACTACGTCAATAACGGCGACACGCTGATCAACATCGCGCGGCGCAACAACCTATCGCTCGGCGAGCTGGCGCGGTACAACAATCTCACCACCACGACCAAGCTGAAGCCGGGCATGAAGATCAACGTGCCGACCGCGCAGGTCGCGGCGGCTGCGCCGGCCCAGCCGCAGGCGCCAGCCCCGGCTGCGGCTCCTGCCGCTGCGCCGGTGCGGATGGCCAGTGTCGCTCCGACGCCGGCCGAGCCCGCCCAGAAGGCCCGGATGGTGGCTCCGACCGAGACACCGGAATCCGCGGCCCCGGCCGATGCCTCCCCGGTGAAGGCCGCCGAGGCGACCGGCGCGCTGCCGAGCTTCCGCTGGCCGGCCCGCGGCCGCGTCATCGCCGCCTACGGCGCCAAGACCAACGGCAAGTCGAACGACGGCATCAACCTGTCGGTGCCGGAAGGCACCCCGGTGAAGGCTGCCGAAGACGGCGTCGTCGCCTACGCCGGCAGCGAGCTGAAGGGCTACGGCAATCTGGTGCTGATCCGGCATTCCAACGGCTACGTCTCGGCCTACGCCCATGCCAGCGAACTGATGGTCAAGCGCGGCGAGTCCATCAAGCGCGGCCAAGTGATCGCCAAATCCGGCCAGAGCGGCGACGTGTCGTCCCCGCAACTGCACTTCGAGATCCGCAAGGGATCGACCCCGGTCGATCCGCTCAAGTTCCTCAACGGCGCCTGAGCAACGCTGGTTGAGCGATACCTGGAAGACGAAATGCCCGGCCCGAAAAGCCGGGCATTTTCAGTTCCGCCGGCGGTCGGCGATGGCGATACGGTCGAGCTAACAACGCCTCATTGATCGCAGCGGACTTGCCCCTTTCCGAGCGCATGAAGCCCTCATCTGACGGTCCGACAAACCAGGGCGTCTCGCAGGATGAGGAACCGCATCGCCTGCGGCGCAGAGGTCGAGACGGCGCGTTGCGCCTCCTCACCGGTGAGGTCGTGCCGGTTGCGAAGTCTGCGAAGCGCAGCTCTGTTTCGATCAGAAACTGAACTACTCTGGTTGCGGTCAGTGGACGCCGAACTTGTACGACGCCTGCACGAAGCTGCCGTAGCGCTCGACGCGGATCGGCAGCAACTGGGTCGGCACCGGGCTGCCGAAGCCTGCGGTCTCGACATCGGTCGCCCACATCGCCCAATAGCGGCCGCCGACACCGATGTTGAACGTCGGCGTCACGTCGTAACTCAGGATCGCCTCCAACTGAACACCGCGTCCGGTGCCCCAGGCCGGTGAGTTCTTGTCGGCGACGTCGGTTCTGTTGTGATGGATGTCGAGCGCCGAAATATGAGTGTAGGGCAGGTAGGCGGCGTCGACCTGCAGCCTGGTGTTCGGTGCGACGGTCATGGTGCCGTTGGCGCCGATCCGCAGCGAGTGCCAGTCTTCGTATTGGCTGATCGAGATGCCTTGCGCCGATCCGCAGAATGCCCCGGGATCCTGCAGCGCGATCTGGCGGCAATCGAACGCGTCCTTGCGGTCGCGATAGAAATTGTAGCCGGCGAACACGCCGAGCTTGCCGGACGCGTTGCCGAACAGATCGATACCGGCGTCCAGCGTCGCATAGGCGATGGTGCCTGTGACCTTGCCGTGGTCCGTGTTCGAATACGCCGTGGCGTTTTGCTGGTCGGTGGGGAACCAATCTTCGTCGTTCATCTTCCCCGCCACCAGCGCGCCACCGCCGGCGAAGCCCTTCAGGAACAGCTTCTGCGGGCTGTCGATCCGCCAAAACACTTCGCCGGAGTGTCCTTCGCTCGCGTAGGTGAGGCGCGACACCAGATGCTCCTGGAGGGCGTTGACGGTGTTGAGCGTCAGATCGTTCTGATAGCGGCCGTGGCTGTACCAGTAACGCGCGCCGACATCGAACTGCCAGGACGACCAGGGATTGACGGCGGCTGCCTTCACCGGCAGCAGCGACGCCTGATCGAATGCGCCGTCGCCACGGCCGAACTGATAGTTCAGCCCGAGCTTGATCAGATGCATGTCCTGACGCACCTGCGTCGGCGCGCCGGGCGTGTCGATCAGGGTGTTGGGGTTGAACGGCGTCTGCAGAAATCCGCCGCCGGGTGTGTTCATCCCGCGGCGGCCGAAATTCGCGTAGTCGTATTCGGCCCGTACCGACCAGCGCGGCGTCAGCGCGTGCTCGATGCCGGCGCCGACGGTCCAGCCCCAGCGCGTTGCGTTCAGCTCGGCACCGGGCTGAGCCAGATAGTCCGATGCGTTGGTCGTCATGGTCAGATTGCCGATCAGGAACGCGCCGCCGCCTTTGACGTACAGCAGCGAACGGCCCTGCGCGCCGAAGGCGTGGCCGAGCCGCCCGGTCAGGGTGCCCAGAACGTGTTCGCGAATCCGACAGTTCGCCGAAACGAACTGGCCGGAATAGGCCAGACAGGTGTCGGTGCCATCGGCGTCGATCGCCGAGGCGTCGACTTCGACGCCGAGCACCCAGGCCGAGCCGGGGGCTTGCCAGGTGTAGCCGGCCTGCAATCCCGCCAGCGCTTTCGGCGCCCGCACGGTGTCGCCGTAGATCGACGCCCCAAAAGGATTGTCGACCTTGGCGGTGCCGAAGCCGGCGCCCAAATGAGCGCCGAGATAGAAGCCGGTCCAGTTCCAGACGGCGACGGCCTTGGCGGCCGGGGGCCGCGGCAGATCCGCAGCGTGCGCGCTGCATGATGCGGCCAGCACGGCGGACACACAGATGATCGAGTTGCTGATCGAGTTGCGCACGGACTTCGCCCCCAAAGTCGCCATCGACGCCCTCGCGGACACAGGCCGTCCGCGTGACTGTGCCTGTCCACGAATCGCTGTCGGCACTGTAGGGGCAGGCACCGCCGGTTGCGAACTCGGAAACCTCCGAGTCGACCCGACTTTCCTTGGCGGCGACGGAAACCGCAGTCCGATTATCCGGCTCCGAGTCGCACCGCGAGCCGGCCGGCGAGGTCCTGCACAAACTGCCAGGCGACGCGGCCGGAGCGCGACCCGCGGGTGGTCGACCATTCCAGTGCTTCGCGCTGGATCTGGTCGTCGTCGATCGCGATGTCGTAGTGCGCGCAGTAGCCGCGCACCATCGCCAGGAATTCATCCTGGCTGCATTTGTGGAAGCCGAGCCACAGGCCGAATCGATCGGACAGCGACACCTTCTCCTCGACCGCTTCGCCGGGATTGATAGCGGTCGAGCGCTCGTTCTCCATCATGTCGCGCGCCAGCAGATGCCGGCGATTCGACGTCGCGTACAGGATGACGTTGTCGGGCCGGCCTTCGATACCGCCTTCGAGCACCGCCTTGAGCGACTTGTAGGAGGCGTCGTTACCGTCGAACGACAGATCGTCGCAGAACACGATGAAGCGATAGTCCGAGGCGCGCAGCAGCGCCATCAGCGCCGGCAGGCTTTCGATGTCCTCGCGGTGAATCTCGATCAGCTTCAGCCGGCCGGCGACGTCGGGCCGCGCGTTGACATGCGCGTGAGCGGCTTTGACCAGCGACGATTTGCCCATGCCCCGCGCGCCCCACAGCAGCGCGTTGTTGGCGGGCAGGCCGGTGGCAAACCGTTCGGTGTTTTCGATCAGCGTGTCGCGCATCCGGTCGACACCCTGCAGCAGCGACAGCTCGACCCGGCTGACCCTGGGAACCGGCGCCAACCGCCCCTCCGGTTGCCAGACGAACGCCTCGGCCGAACTCAGCGCGGCATCGGCCGGGACCGCGGAAGAGCCCGCCAGGTGGGCGGAAATGCCCTCCAGCGCACGGGCGATCCGCTCCAGCAGGGCGCCCTCGAGGGG
>NZ_QPFS01000029.1:0-41130 GCF_010906995.1 Rhodopseudomonas sp. WA056
ATCGTATCCCGTTTGATTTCACAGGATCGTCTCGCGACGGCGGCGGTGGCGATCGAGGAGCCGCTGCCATGACCGTCCACTTCATCGGCGCCGGCCCCGGCGCGCCCGATCTGATCACCGTGCGCGGCCGCGATCTGGTGATGCGCTGCCCGGTGTGTCTCTATGCCGGCTCGTTAGTCCCGCGCGAGATCGTGGCGCTGTGCCCGAAAGACGCGCGCGTCGTCGACACCGCGCCGCTCGATCTCGACGCCATCACGGCGGAGTTCGTCGCCGCTACCGAAGCCGGCCACGACGTCGCCCGGCTGCATTCCGGCGATTTGTCGGTGTGGAGTGCGATGGGCGAACAGATCCGCCGCCTCGAGCAGCACGGCATCCCCTACACCGTCACACCCGGGGTGCCGTCGTTCGCGGCGGCCGCCGCGGTGCTCGGCCGCGAACTGACGTTGCCGGAGGTCGCCCAAACGGTGGTGCTGACCCGGACCTCGGGCCGCGCCTCTGCGATGCCGCCGCGCGAGACGCTGGAAGCCTTCGCAGCCACCGGCGCGACGCTGGCGATCCATCTGTCGATCCACGTCCTTCCCGACGTCGTCGAACGGCTGCGCCCACACTACGGCGACGACGGCGCGGTCGCCGTAGTGGTGCGCGCGAGCTGGCCGGAACAGCAGGTGATCCGCGGCACGCTCAGCTCGATCGCCGCGCAGGTCGCAGCCGAAGGCATCGACCGCACCGCGTTGATCCTGGTCGGGCCGTCGCTCGCCGCCACCGATTTCCGCGAGAGCTCGCTGTACGCCCCCGACTACGACCGCCGCTATCGCCGCTCGGCGGAGGACGGCCGTGACCGTGACTGATCACGTACTTCCAACAGCGAAGAAGGGCCGACCACCGGGGCTGATCATCGCGGCGCCGTCGACCAACAGCGGCAAGACCACGGTGACGCTGGCGCTGCACGCGGCGCTGCGCCGCCGCGGCCTCACCGTGCAGCCCTACAAATGCGGGCCCGATTACATCGATCCGGCGTTCCACGAGATCGCCGCCGGTCGCCCCTGCTACAATCTGGACTCCTGGTCGTTCGGCCAGGACCGCATCACCTCCCTGCTCGATGCCGCGGCCGGCGCAGACCTCTGCCTCGCCGAAGGCGTGATGGGGCTGTTCGACGGCGGCAGCGCATCTGGCGCCTGGGGCAACGGCGCGACCGCCGATATCGCCGCGTTCACCGGCTGGCCGGTGGTGCTGGTGATCGACGTCGCAGGCCAGGCGCAATCGGCCGCCGCGCTGGCGCTCGGCTTCGCCCGCTATCGCAGCGATGTGCGCATCGCCGGCGTCATCCTCAACAACGTCGCCAGCCCGCGCCATGAAGCGCTGGTCCGCGACGGTTTCGCCGCGCACGACATTCCGGTGCTGGGCAGCTTTGAGCGGCAGCGCGATCTCACGCTGAAGAACCGCCATCTCGGTTTGGTGCAGGCACGCGAGACCGCGAGGCTCGACACCCGCCTGCAGCAACTCGCCGACAGCGCCGTGCGCAGCATCGATCTCGACGCGGTGATCGGCTCCGCGCAACCGGCGCGCCCGATCGCATCGTCGATCCGGCCACTGCCGCCGCCGGGTCAGCGCATCGCGCTGGCGCACGACGATGCATTCTCCTTCATCTATCCGCACCTCACCGCCGGCTGGCGCGCGGCCGGCGCCGAGATCGTGCCGTTCTCGCCGCTGAACGACGAAGGCCCAGATCCGTCCTGCGATGCCGCGTGGCTGCCTGGCGGTTATCCCGAACTGCACGCAGGACGCCTCGCGGCAGCGACGCGATTCAAGACGGTGCTCACCGCATTCGCGGAAACCCGCCCGGTGCACGGCGAGTGCGGCGGCTACATGACGCTGGGTGCCGGCCTGATCGATGCCGACGGCACGCGCCATGCGATGGCGGGACTACTCGGCCTCGAAACCGACTTCGCCACCCGCAAGCTGCATCTCGGCTACCGCCGCGCAACCTTGCATACCGCCGCCGCCGGGTACGCCGCCGGCAGCGTGCTGCGCGGCCACGAATATCACTACGCGCGCGTCGTCACCGTGGCGGACGAGCCGCTCGCCGAGATCCGCGATCCCGCCGGACAGCTCACCGATGAGACCGGCAGCCGCCGCGGACCCGTCCCCGGCACCTGCGTCCAGCTGATCGCTGTCGCCGAGGAGGCGATCGCCTGATGTTCAAGTCAATCGAAAGCGCCGCCGCCAACGGCCGCATCACGCTGGTCGGCGCCGGCCCGGGCGATGCCGACCTGCTGACGCTGCGGGCGATCAAGCGGCTGCAGGCCGCCGACGTCGTGCTGTACGACGACCTCGCCGGCGAAGACTTCATGGCGTATCTCGATCCTAACGCCGAGATGGTCGCGGTCGGCAAGCGCGCAGGTCATCCCTCACCGCGCCAGGATGAAGTCAGCCGGCTCGCGATCAGCTACGCGCTGCGTGGCAAGCATGTGGTGCGGCTGAAGGCCGGCGATCCGACGCTGTTCGCGCGCGCCGACGAAGAGCTCCGCGCCGCGCGCGAGGCCGGCATCGCGGTCGAGATCGTGCCTGGCATCACCACCGCAACCGCTGCCGCCGCCGCGATCGGCGCGTCGCTGACCAAGCGCGGCGTCGCGCGCCGGGTGCAATTCGTCACCGGCCACGATGTCGACGGCCGCCTGCCGCGCGATCTCGACCTCGCGGCCCTGGCGGACGCGACGGCCACAACCTGCGTCTATATGGGCAAGGCCACCTTCCCGGCCCTCGCGGCGCAACTGATCGCCCGCGGCCTGAGCGCTACGACACCTGCCGTGATGGTCGAGAGCCTCGGCTCTGGCACCACAAATGTCGAGCGCGGCACCGTCAGCGAGATTGCCGCTCGCCTCACCGCCGACCGGCCGGCCGGCCCCTGCATGATCCTGTACGGCGCCGCGCTGGAAGAAGGCTGAGAACCGGCGCGCCGGACCGAGCTGTCACCAAGCTTCGTTCAATCGTGTGCCGCGGCCGAAGCAACGCCGTGCCTCCGGCTGATCTGCTCGATCGCATCCGACAGCCGATCGAGCGCGGCCGGCAGCATCGGACCGCCGCAGACCGTGAGCTGATCGGGGACAACGATCCGCCGGGTTTGCGGATAGGCCTGCTGAATCGCCGGATGCAGCAGCAAAGCCTTGCCCTGATCCTCAGCCTGCGGCTGCTGCTCCGACACCAGCAACAGATCCGGCCGCGCAGCGACGATGGCTTCAAGCGACGCGAAGCCGCCATAGCTGAGGCCAAGATCCGAGGCGGCATTCGACAGCCCCACCGTGTGCAGCAACGAGCTGAGCAGACTGTCGCCGCCGGTCACCCAGCCGCGCCGCGACAGCGCCAGCACCCGGCCCTGCCAGCGTGACGCCGTTTGCCGCGCGCGCTCGGTTGCCCGGTCGATCGCAGCGATCATCGCGTCCGCTCGCTGCGGATGGCCGACGAGCTCGCCGGCCCGAACGATCTGCGCCTTGACCTCGTCGATCGTCCGCGGCACGTCAAACTCCTCGAGCGGGATGTGCTGCGCGCGCAGCAGCTCGCGGGTGGCGCGCTTGCCGTAGCGGCCGGCCAGCACCACGTCGGGCGCCAGCATCAACAGATCCTCCGCCTCGCCGGACAGCGACGGAAACCGCTTTGCCTCGTTCGCGAGCCAGGACAGCCGCGGGTCACGCGCATAGGGCCCAAGGCCCATGATCTGCTCCGGATCGGCCAAGGCGATTAGCAACTGATCGGTGCACATATTGATCGAGGCGATCCGCTTCGGTGCGGCGAACACCGGCGATGACAGCAGGCCGATCACACCGAGGCTGATCAGTCCGATGACCGGCAGCGCCAGATGGCGTAGCCAAGGGGTCAACCGTTGCTCGCCCGAAACGACGGGCGCACAAGCGCCGCGATGCCGCGCAGTTGTTCTGGTCAAGACGACATCCTCCGCCGGCCCATCGCCGAACGAGTTGCACACCTGTACCGGCCGGTCTCCTGGCTCGCGGATATCCGGCGCGTCCGCCTTCCCGGCCAAGCCGGCCAGTGGCATTCGAGGACGCTCCGATCCGCCCACAGTTGCGAGGGCAGCCACGGCATTGGGGCAACGACACCCCGCACCGCATTCCCGTTTCACCCCTCGTGCGAGGGGCACCGGTACTGGTTTCGGTTAAGCACGCCGCCCCGGGCCGCACAAGGCAGACGATCCGCCGAATGGTCGCCCGCCGGGGCGGGCCACTGCCGGTGGCACCGTCTGGCCGCCCGACAGCAAAGCGAGGGTCGCAGCCTGCCCCCTGTTCATGACGCTTCCGCGCCCTGGGACGCCCTGACATAGGCGTCGTACAGGCGTGCCTCCGTGGCATCGTCCATGGTCTGATCGAGCAGTGGCAGCAGTGCCATCTCTTCCTTCTGGACGTGCACGACCATGCGTTGCACCAGCTCGGCGCCGGCGCGGCTGAACTCGCGCCAGCTATCGGCGTCGAAGCCGTTTGCCTGCGCACGCCGGGCCTGCGCAATCAGCTTTTCGCCGAGCGGCCGCATGAAATTGTGCTCCTCGGTGAGATGGTCGCCTATCAGTTGATCGCCGACCGAATCGAACATCGTGAACAACTGCGTCTCTTCGAAGTCGAAATGCCGCAACGTATCTGCTTCGATCGCCGCAGAGAGATCGGCGAGCAGCCGCGCGCCGGCGGGATCGGCCACGCTGATCGGCTGACGACGCGAGATCGCCGCCTCGAGCCGCTCCATCAGCGCGATGGTGGCGCGATGCTCGTCGTGCAGGGTCTGGCTGATGCGGTTGGCAAACATGGCAGGCTCCTTGAAACTAACAGTTGCGGGTGCGGCCCGAAGTGAGCGACGGCAGAATGCTGGCGATGTAGGCGGCGAAGGCGAGCGCCCCGGCGGCGCCAACCACCGCAGCACCGGCAGCGAGCTGCGGAATGTCGAGCACGATCGCCAACGCCAGCACGGCGATCGCGATCAGATGGCAGACCGCATGCGCCTTGAGCGGGGCAGCGACGCCGAGGTCTGTCAGCAGCGGCGGTCCGCCGCTGGCGCGGCTGACATGCATCGAGGCCAGAAACGGCACGATCCGCTGCAGCACGCCGAGCAGGAACGTCATCAGCCAGCCGCCGAGCGCCACCAGCCCGAACAGCGTCGGCCCGCCGAGGCCGGCCCAGCCCTGTAGCGCAGCAAGCGCTGCAAGCGGCGTCAGCGCCAGCATGACCCAGGAGAAACGGATCAGCACAAACGACAGGCCGAGGCGCTTGCGCATGCCGCTCGCCAGCGCGACGCGCATCAACCCGAGATGCAGGCCGACCGCGACCGCGCCGACCACGCAGGCCGCAATCTGCAGTGCGACGACATCGTCAAGCGCACCGATCGTGCCGAGCGCCACGGTGGCGGTGGCGGCGCCGAAGCCGAACCATGCCGTCCGCTGATCCGGCGCGTTCGACAGCGCGAACATCGGGATCAGCACGTGGCTGAAACCGAGCGCCAGCATTCCCATGAAACCGAATCCACCGAGGATCATATGGGCGCGCGCCGCCGCGGCGTGATCAACGAAAACCCCGAAGCGATGGTCAAGCGACAGTGCGAGGCCCAGCGCCACGAGCGCGATCAGCGAGGCGAGTGCCGCCCAGCCATAGGCGCGTACCACCGGCATACTTCCGGCGCGCCGCAGATTGTCGGCCAGCAGCACGGCGAACAGCAGCAGTCCCAGCGTCGTCGCCGCAGCACCGCCGATCATCCAGATGCTATCAGCAGCCGCCATCCCGGCGATCAGCACCACCGCGCCCGGGATCAGCAGCCAGGATGCCAACCGGATCGGCCACACCGCCGCCAACGGCCGCGTCGTCGCCACCGGGAGAAGCTGCACCGCAGCGCCGACCGCGGTGAATGTCAACACGCCGAGCGTCAACAGATGCACCGCGGCCAGCGACGGACCGGCCCCGCCGCGAAACCGCGGAAAGTCGTCCGCTGCCAACAACACCGCGCCCCAAAGCAGAACGTGACACACCGCGGCGGCGACGAAGAACCGGAACGGAACCGAAGCGGGCAGCAGCCGGCTCTTGGCCGTCGCGAGAAATCCGCTGGCAGCGATCATACGGGGCCTCGCTGGATCTCAAGCAGCACCTCGCCGTCCCGCAGCGGCATGTCAGCGGCCGGCGTCACCATGCGATGGCGCCAGCCCCGCGCGTCGAGCTCCGGATACAACAGCAGCGGCTCCTGACTGACGAGCGCCGTCAATCCGTCCCCCGCCTCGCCGCCGTCGATCAGGCGAAGCACCGCCACCAAGGGCTCGGGACACGGCAGGCCGCGGACGTCGACATGCAGCCGGTCGCCGACGTACCAGCGGCGTCCTCGTTCGGTTCGTGCGTTGCTGCGGCTCATCGCGGCTCACTCCATGGCTCAGCCGACGCTAACCGGGCGAACCCAGCCATCTTTGTTCTGCCGCAAGCTCAATCGCGAATGGCGGGTCAGAACAGCCCGTGCACACCGCCGACCGCGCCGAGCACGGTGATCAGCGAAATCGTGCTCAGCACCCGATGGCCGCGCAGCGCCACCCGGAAGGCGCGGTCGGGATCGCGCCGCGCCCGCGCGTCGAACCAGGCGTGCAGAAACAGCGGCTCGGCCACGAACAGCATCACGATGAAAATCGCCCACAGTCCGAGCATCGCGCCGAGCCACCAGAATTGCGGATCAGCGAGCTGATCCCAGCGGTCATAGGCGTACAGCATGTAGAAACCGGAGATCCCGACCAGCAGCGTCGAGATCCGCGCCTGGGCGGCGAAGCGACGCTCCAACGCATCGAACAACGGCAGCCGCTTCGTCGCTTCCATGTCCAGAAGGCTCGGCAGGATCACGAAGGTGACGAACAGCAGTCCCCCGATCCAATGCACCACGCCGAGCACATGGATGATACGAAAGACGGTCGGCCAATCCAGCATCACGACATCACCGCGGCGTCAGAGCAGCACGCGCTTCCTTAGGCGCGCAGCCACTGCACGCTCCCCTCTGCATCCGCCAGCAACACTTCGACGCCCGCCCGCGCGCGAAGGATCGCGACGATGCGGCTGCGGTCGAGCACGCTGAAGGCGGTCGACAGCGCATCGGCCTCCGTCGCGGTTGGCGCGACCACGCTGACAGAACGATACGACGAGGGGCAGCGTCCCGTCGATGGATCGAACAGATGCGTGAACTGACCCGCCGGATCGAAGCGAAAGCCTGCGCCGGATGACGTTGCGATAGCACGATCCACCAACTCGACGGTACCAAGCTCGACGCCGGCTTTCTCCGGATCGGCCAAGCCGACCCGCCAGGGCGCACCGTCCGACTTTGCGCCGATCGCCCGGATCTCGCCGATGTCAACCAGCGTGGCGGTCATGCCACCCTTCCGCAGCAGATCGACCACGCGATCGGTAGCGAAGCCTTGCGCGATGCCGTTGAGCGTGATGGCGGCGCCCGGTCGTTTCAATGCGATGCGATCAGCCGACACCAGCACATCGTGGTAACCGACCTTGGCCAGCGCGCTTGCGACCTCCGCCTTCGCCGGACCGGCAGGATCAGCTCCGGACCGCTCGAAGTGGCTTCGATAGAGTTCCCACAACGGCTGAACAGTGGGATCGAACGCACCGCCGGTCAGCGCAGCAAGATCCAACGTCGTCTGCAGCAGCGCCACCATGTCCGGATCCGGCGCAATCAACACCCCGGATCGATTGAGCACGCAGATCGCCGAGTCCGGCCGGTACAGGCTGAACATCTGCTCGAGCCGGCGCACTTCGTGCACACTGGCCTCGACCAGCCTCGCCGCGGCGACGCGATCAGGATGGTGGATCTCGATCGACACCTGTGCGCCGAGCGCCGAACCGCGCCAGCGCACCGGCCCGCCCGCCTGCGACGGCACCGCACGCCCGAGCATGGCGACGCCGAACGCGCTGGCAGCGATGGTGACGAAGCGCCGCCGGTTGAGTGCTGACTGCGTCATGGCATTTCTCGCTAATTCATCCGGGTCTCGGTCGCACCGTGATGATCGCTGGCGGACGACGCATCGCTGCCGAGGACGTAGTTGCTGGGAATAGCATCGAAGGCGACCACCCGCCCTCCGTTCGCGGCGGCGAAGGCCTCGGCGGCGCCACGGTCGCTGAACGGCACGGTCTCGGCCGCCCCCATCCCGCCGCGCTTGCGGCTGTCGATCACGAAGAACGCCTTCCTGGCATCGACCCAGTTGGTTTCGCCCGGCTGATCCCAGTTCGGCGCCCGCCCCATGTCCGAGACGTAGATCGCGCGGATGTCGCGCGGCTGATCCGGCATCAACGTGAAGGCAACCGCATCGCGCGCGGAGGAAAACCAGTACGGATCGATCCGGCTCGCGGTGATGATCTGCCCCTTCGGACCGGGATGCTCGACGAGGTTCATGCCGCAGAACACGCCCATCGCCTCGTCGTTCAGCGCCACCGGCGGCGGCATCACGGCCGAACCGGACTTGTCGTTGCAGCCCGCGAGCAGCAGCGCGGCCGCGAGCAAGACGATACAACCTGAAATTCTCATAGCTCCCTCCGGGCGAATACCAAGATGGCGAGGCCGAGCGGCACCGCGACCCATGCCGCCATGCCCGCAAGCAGGCTGACGAAACTGGGATGCACGGTGCCGGCGAGGCCCGCCATGCCGGCGAACTGGCTGACATTGGTGCCGGTCAGATTGCTCAGCCGGTACAGATCGGTCGGATTGAAGAACAGCAGCACGTTGAGCACGCCGCTGGAAATCAGCCGGCCCTGATCGACCACCAGCACGCCGAGCAGCGCCATGTCGAACACCAGCACCAGCAACAGCCAGATCCCGACCGCGATGCCGGCCGCGGTGCCGCGCTGGCGTACCAGGCTGGACGCCGCATAGCCGAGCGCGACGAACACCGCGCCGAGCAGCACCGAGGTGCCGAGCATCGCGGCAAACGCCGCCCAGCTCTGCGACGACACCGGCGTGCCGCTGATCACCAGTGCCAGCGCCGAGACGCCGTAACCGACCAGCGTCGCGAAGCTCAGGATGGTGACGTGGCCGAGAAACTTGCCGAGCACGACGTGCGTGCGTGCGACCGGATAGCTCAGCAGCAGGATCATGGTGCCGCGCTCCATCTCGCCGACGATGGCGTCGTGCGAGATCAGCAGCGCGATCAGCGGCAGCAGGAAGATCGTCAGGCTCGACAGGCTGACGATCACCACGTCGAGCGCGGCGGCGCCGACATGGCCGGTCGGAGCGCTGCCGAGCAGCGTCAGCGACAGCGACAATCCGGCGAGCAGCAGCGTCGCGGCAAACACCCAGCGATTGCGCAAGCCTTCCTGAATCTCCTTCAGAGCGATCACCGCGATGGGCTTCATGCCGCCCGCTCCTGCCGCCGAAGAAAATGCGCGTACAGCTCGTCGAGGGTCGGCTCTGCAACGACGATATCAGCGACGGCGGGGTCGCCTGCCGCCTGCCGCAGCAACCGCATCTTGCCGGCGTGATCGACGACGCCGATCTCGCAGCAATCGTGCTCCATGACCACCTCGTTCGGGAACCAGACCGGACGTGCGGCAGGGGCAGCCAGCTTCAACCTGAGCCGGATCGGCAGCCCCGCCAGCGCACGCAGCTCCGCCAGCGTGCCGTCTGCGACCAGGATGCCGCGGTTCATGATCAGCACCTGTTCGGCGCGGCCTTCGAGCTCGTCGAGCGCGTGCGACGAGATCAGCACCGTGGCCCCGTCGCGCCGCAGCTCGTCGAGGATTTCGTAGAACGTCAGCCGCAGCGCCGGATCGAGCCCAGTGGTGGGCTCGTCGAGCAGCAGCACCCGCGGCCGACCGAGCAGCGCCTGCGCCAGCCCGAGCCGCTGCCGCATGCCTTTGGAGTAGGTGCCGACCAGCCGCCGCGACGCTTCGCCGAGGCCGACCCGCTCCAATAGCGCCGCGCCTTGCTTGGCGTCGCTGCCCTTCAACCGCGCATAGAACGCCAGCGTCTCGCGCCCGGTCAGCGCGGCGTTGAACGCAACGTTCTCCGGCAGGAAGCCGAGGCTGCGGCGGCCCGCAAATTCGCCGGCAGCCGGGTTCTCGCCGAGCACGCGGATCGATCCCTTGTCCGGACGGATCAGGCCGAGCATCAGTTTGATCAGCGTGGTCTTGCCGGCGCCGTTGTGCCCGACCAGGGCGCTGAGCCGCCCAGGCTCGAGGGCAAACGACACGTCGTGCAGCGCCCGCACCGCGCGGTAGCGCTTCTCGACATGCTCGATGGCGACAGTCGCGGTCATGGCGCCACTCCCGGCATCGGCCGCGGCGGCGGAGCGATCAGCGGGCGGGTATCGACCACGCCGCCCGGATACAGCGCTGGAAACTGGCTCTGCGCCCAGCGCAGCACCTGAACCGCCGGACTGTTGATCAGCAGCTTGGCGGCGGGAGCGGTCCACAGCACCCGGTCGACCAGATCGTTCGGCCGATACGCCGCGTCGGCGATGCCGTCGTTGTCGAGGTCGAACGCCGGATTGTCGCTCCAATAGTTGCCGCGCCCGTCCTTCGACCAGTCGAGGTCGCGGGTGCCGACGTATTTCACCTGATTGCGGTTGCCGATGAATGCATTTCCCACGATCTCGTTGCCTTCAGAGCCGGCGGTGAAATGCACGCCGATCTCGCAGCCCTCGAACCAATTGTCGCGAAACCGGTTCTTGTTGGCGTTGTAAATGAACACGCATTTGGTCGGACCGAACTGCGCATCTACCGCGCCGCGTTCGACCGGCGTCATGCCCTTGTCGGCGGCGACGCCTTCGAAATCGGCGCTGATTCCGGACAGCGGTCCGCCGACGACGCGATTGCGTTCAATCCGGGCGAAGTTCGCATAGTTGAACAGAAGGCCGAAATCGCGGTCGCGCTCGGAGACGTTGCCGAGGATCGTCAGCCGGTTGGAATACATGATGGCATAGCCGCCGTGATTGCCGATCGAAACGTTGCCGCTGATCTCGCTGTCGTTGGTGTACATGTAGTGCACCGCGAACCGCACCTTCTCGAACCGGTTGTTGATGAAGCGATCCTTGCTGCTCGTCACCGAGAAGATGCCGTCGCGGCCGTAGCGGATGGTGTTGCCGTCGACGACCACGTCCGGCGCGTTCCACACCCGCACGCCGTTGCCGGCATCGTTGAGCCGGACACCGCGCAGGCCGTCGATGATGTTGTGGGCGACCCGCGACCCGCGGGCGCCGTGGATGTTGACGCCGAACAGGTTGTCGTCGAGGCGGTTGCCCTCGATCAGCGACCGTTCGGCGGTCTGGGTCAGGAAGATCCCCGAATCCATCGCCTGCGGGTCGCGGCCCGAGCCGCGCACCGTCAGGCCCCGCACCGTGACGTCCGGCGCCACCACGGTGATGACGCTGCCCTGTCCATGCCCGAGCACGGCAGCGCCGGGCTGACCGATCAGCGCGAGCCTGCGCTCGATCCGAATCGGCCCGCGATAGTCTCCCGGCGTCAGCGCGACGATGTCGCCGTCGCTGGCGCCGTCCAGCACCGCCTGCAGGTCCGACGACGGCACGACGTCGATCCGCGCGGCCGAGGCCGCGCCGGCCGCAGCGACGCTAACCAGCGCCGCCGCCACCGCGATCATCGATCGCACCGTCATCGCCATGCTCAGACGCTCTTCGGCTCGACCAGCATCCGGCCCTTCATCTCCATGTGCATGGCGTGACAGAACCAGGAGCAATAGTACCAGTACACACCGGGACGATCGGCGGTGAACGACACCGACGCGGTGGCGTGCGGCGCGACCTCCATCTGGATGCCGTAGTTGACGATCGAGAAGCCGTGGGTGAGGTCCTCGACCGTGTCGATATTGGTGACGTAGACGGTGACGTGATCGCCCTGCTTCACGTCGAACTCGGTGAGGCCGAAATTCGGCGCGGTCGACACCATGTAGACCCGCACCTTGTCGCCATCGCGGATCACCTTGGAGTCTTCCTCGAGATTGACGCCGTCGGCCTTGGCCTGCTTCACCGCATCGGCGAACATCGGGTCGGCCCGCTCCCAGATCGAGATCGGGTTGATCTTCGAGCGATGAACGATGGTGGCGTCGTGCGGCTCAGCGAAGCTCGGGCCGTCGTGCACCAGCTTCATCTTCTCGCCGGAGATGTCGATCAACTGATCGTTCTCCGGCTTCAGCGGACCGACGTTGAGGAAACGGTCCTTGGAGAACTTGTTCAAGGAGATCAGCCACTTTCCATCGGCTTCCTTGGTCTGCCCCATCGACGAGTGATTGTGCCCCGGCTGATAATGCACATCGAGCTTGTCGATGATCGGATTGACCTTCTCGCCCTTGTAGGCGCGCCTGGCCAGATCGATGTTCCATTTGCAGATCTGGCTGTCGATGAACAGCGTGGTGTAACCGTTGCCCTTGCCGTCATAGGCGGTGTGCAGCGGCCCGAGGCCGAGTTCGGGCTCGGCGACCACGACGTCGCGCGGCTTGATCTTGTCGTCGAACAACTGATCGAACAACCGCACGTCCATCACCGTCGCGGTCGGCGACAGCTTACCGTTGGCGACGATGTGAATGCCGTCGGGTGCGGTGTTCATGCCATGCGGACCGTTGGGCACCGGGACGTAGCGGGTGTAGGGCGAGCCGTGGCGGCCGTCGATCATCGGCACGCCGCCCATCTCCTTGAAGTCGCCTTTCTTCACCGCCTCTTCGATCCGCTTCAGATTGAAGATCACCACCCAGTCCTGGTCGTTGGCGGTCATCTCCGCGGCGGTGACGCCCCCTTCCGAATTGTAGCAGGTGGCGAACGCATATTTTCCCTGGTAGTCGGCGTCGACGTTGTCGAGGTTGCCGTCGACCATCACCTGCCAGGCCACCTTCATGGTGTCCCCGTCGATCGCGGTGAACACGGCGTGATAGTCCTTGGTCTTGGTCAGGTTCTTGCCGTCGTTCGGCAGCGGCACGCGGTCCTCGCCGTTGCAGAACACATAGCCGGTGCGCGGATATTTCTGCACCCGGAGCCCGTGCACGGTGTGCTGGTTCGGCAACTGGATGATCTTGTCGCACTTCATCACGTCGAGCCGGACGCGCGCGACGCGGGTGTTGGCCTTGTCGTTCATGAACGCGTAGCGACCGTCGTAGGTGCCGTCGGTGAACGACAGATGCGGATGGTGGAGGTCGCCGTTGAGGTAGGTGCCGCCCCGAGTCTTCAGGAACTCCCGGGCCTCCGGCAGCAGCCCTTCGGTCAGCACCTTGAGGCTTTCGTTGGTCTGGCCCCAGCCGGTCGCGCTGCAGCGGTTGAACACCGGCACCCGCATCAGTTCGCGCATCGACGGCAGACCCACGATCCGCAGCTCGCCGGACTGACCGCTGGAGAAGAACACGTAGTACTCGTCGAGTTCGCCCGGATGGACCTCGGTCTTCTGAATTGCCGGCCGCGCCGGCAGACCCGGCTTGGTCTGCGCCTCAGCGGTCGCGATCAGCGTGCCGCCGGTGCCGAGGGCCGCACCGCCGACAATGCCGACGCCGGCAGCCGCCGCACTGGTTCCGAGTAGCGTTCGCCGGCTGAGGCCGTGTCCGTGATCCTGGTCGCCCATGTTGTTCTCCTTGGGTTTTACGGTGCTGGAGGTGACGAAATCGCGTCCGCGGTCGGGGTGCCGACTGGCTTTCCCCCGGCGAGGATCACGGTGGCGGGGCCCTTGCCGCCGCGCATCGATGTCGACGACAGCGCCTCGCGCTTCTCCCGCTTCAGCCGAAGCTGGATCATGTGCGGGCAGCGGTGGTCGTCGAAATACAGCTCCTGGCAGTGCATACAGTAGATGCACTCGTTGACGTTGATGTGGCCTTCCGGGTGGATCGCCTGCACCGGGCATTCCTTGGCGCAGCGCTGGCACGGCGAGCCGCATTCGGGCCAGCGTCTGAGCCATTCGAACATCCGGATCCGGCCGGGAATCGCCAGCGCCGCGCCGAGCGGGCACAGATAGCGGCAGAAGAACCGCTCGACGAACAGGCCGGCCGCGAGCAGCGTCGCCGCGTAGATTACGAAAGGCCACTCGCGCGCGAAATTGAGGATGATCGCAGTCTTGAACGGCTCGATCTCGGCGAGATGCTCGGCCGCCGCGGTCGAGTAGATCGACAGGCCGAACAGACCGAGGAACACGATGTACTTGATGGGCCACAGCCGCTCATGCAGCCCCCACGGCACATTGAACTGCGGAATCCTCACCGCCTTGGCGATGTTGTTGAGAAGCTCCTGCAACGCCCCGAAGGGACAGAGCCAGCCGCAGAACGGTCCCCGCCCCCAGAACAGCAGCGCCGCAGCCACCGATGCCCACAACACAAAAATCAACGGCGCCGACAGGAAGTAATCCCAGCTGAAGCCGGCGATCAGCGAGTTGGTGAAGGTCAGAACGTTGACCACCGAGAGCTGCGCGTTGGCGTACCATCCGAGCCAGACCAGAATGAACGTCAGATACGCGCGGCGCACCCAGACATACACGGTCGGTCTGCGCACCAACTGGTTCTGGAAGAAGAAGATCAGCGTCAGCGTCACCAGCGCGACCGCGAGAATGCCGATCCGCACCAGATCGCCGCGCCAGATCCGCATCCACAGCGGCTCGTCCTGCTCGGCCTCGGCCTGCGAGGGTGGCGGCGATGCGGCCGCAACGCTCGGCGTAGCCGCCGGCGTCACCGTCGGCGCAGGCGTATCGCTCACCGTCACCGCCCGCTGCTCTCGCTTGATATAGCCGTCCGGCAGCGTGTAGCCGAGATCGAAGGTCAGGAACGCCTTGTCGCGTGCGCCGATCACGCGTTGCACCAGAAGCTGCAGCGACCACGGCTCGGTCGGATCGAAGCCGAACTCGGTCGGCACCAGGAACAGCCCGATCTCGGGGAAATCCGGCGCGCCTTCCGCCGCGAGGTCGCCGAGACGGGTGTGGTCGCGATCGCGGAAGCGGATGCTGTTGCCGTCCTGGATCAGTTCGATCCGATCGAAAATGCCGCCGCGAACATAGCCGGAGCCCTTGAACGAATAGGTCCCGCGGCCGGCGATCACCAGCGCCTGCTGCCCCGGCTTCAGTCGCGAGGTCAGCCGTCGATAGCCGTCGTCGCCGAGCAGGCTGCGTCCGATCGTCGGCACGGCGACGTCCGCCGCATAGAGTTCGATGAAGGTGTCGGTCGGCTCGCCGGGTTCGGGGCGATCCGCCGCTGCACGGTTGCCGGACTTTTCGAACGCCTGATCGACATCCGCATTGGTCAGCACCAGCCGGCGCACCGAGCCGTCACCGACCAGGCTCTCCCAGTCCCGTACCTCGCTCCTGGCGAGATCGATGGTCTTGGTGACGGGCGGTGGCTGCGCAACTTCGCTTTGCCCGCCGCCGATCCGGCCGCTCTTGATCAGCTTGGTGGCCGATCTGACCACGCTGTCGCCGATCACCAGCACGGTGACGGTTGCACCGCTGACGATGTCGACCTGGGGCGCCGCCGCCTTGCCGCGTGCCACCGGCGCCAGATCGGCACCGATCAGCTTGTTGACGGCGGCGAGGATCTTGGCTTCCGGAATCCCGACCAGAACGATCGGCTCTTTATGATCGACCAGCTTCAGGCCGGTGATGACACCGTTCGGATCGATGCCGACCAGCATCTGGATCGGCTTGCCGGAATATCCGGTGGCGTTGACAAAATCCGAATTCAGATAGGCGAAGCCGAGCAACCGGTCGCCTTGGTATGCCGGCGCCAGCGCAGGATCGCCCTGCATCGATCCGAAGCGGTCCGCGCCCGGCACGAGTTCGGACGGTGTGGCACGGCTGAGATAATCGCCGAGACGGCTTGCGGCGTTCGCAACCGTGACGCCGCCCGCAAGAGCGAACACAAGCAAAAAAAGGGCAAGGATCGGGCGCAATCTGCTCAACGGTTCGGTTCCAAGTAGTGGACAGAACGCCGTTGTTCTGGATCGCGTGGTCAGCTCTCGATAGCAGCCGACAAAGACACCGATTTGCGCCAGCGCAAATTCGGCACATAATGACTAAACGGCTCAACCAGAGACGACCATGCGTAACACTCCGCTCTTGACATCGACACCGACGCACGCGGTGAAGGATCTTGCCGAGCTCTATGCTATTGCGCTGGTGCAGGCAGAGCGCGCCGCCACCAGTTACGATCGGATGGCTGCGTCGCTGACCGACGACAGCGACCACACCAAAGAGCCCGTTCGTTGCGTGTTCGAGACACTGCGCGAACGCGAACAGGATCGTGTCGCCGAAATCAGGCTACGTCGCTCCACTCTTGCTCGCAAGCGGTCTGTTTCCGAAGTCCCACCGGCGGCGATCGAGAATCTGGTTCCAGAGCAGGAACTCACCGAACTTGCAGATTCGTCGTTATCAACTCCTTTTCAGGCATGGGCGATCTCCGTCCGGCATCGCCAGCGCGCCTTCGTGTTCTGGACCTACGTCGCAGCGTACGCCACCGACCCCGAGCTTCGCATCGCAGCGGAGACCTTGGCGCGGGAGGCGTTGACGGATGCCGATCTGCTGCGGCGCGAACGGCGGCTGGCCTGGCGCGCTGAGCGGGCTGCCAAGGGAACGGACGCAGACGAGCGGAACTTCGGCGAGATGTCCTCGGCCGCGCTGATCGAAAGCCTGCTGCTCAAGGAGATCGCACGGTGGGCACAGGTGTTGATGCCTCCTGAGCGCGAACGATTGTTGAGCTCGAGCGGCGTTGCGACAGCGGACCTCGCTGCGATCGGCGCCGAGCTTCCCGGCCTGCCGGACGGCGACACGCCGGCGGAGGTGCCGCGGCGCGTGGTTCGTTATGCCGAGCAACTGACGTCGATGTACCTCGACGAATCCGACCGCGCCACAGATCAGGCCGAACTGGAATTGGCGCAGACGCTCGCATCGTCCTCGATCGCACGACTGGCGCGCTTGCGAGCGTTCGCGAACTCGCTTCGTCACTGACCAGTTTGAAATTCTCAGGTTCTTTGCGCCTCGACAACGAAGCCGCAGGCTGTTGCCTCGATGCTGCTCGGCATGAAACAACAGCAACTCGTCCCATCAATCGATGTCAGGACTCTTCCCCGCTCGTCGCGGCACCCGACCGTCTTCAGCCTGTTCGATCAGCTCGCGCCAGGGCATTCCTTGGAACTACTGAGCGACCACGACCCGCGGCCGCTCCGCTATCTGTTCGACGTCAGGCGCACCGGGAGCTTCCACTGGGACTATCTGCAAGCCGGATCCACCGTTTGGCGAGTCCGCATCCGCAAACTCGCCGCCGCGTCCGACTCCGCCGCCGCAGCCGGGTGAGAGGCGCAAGCCGCCACTGGCACCGGCTCATCCTCGGCCCGGCTCCCGCGCTCTGCGTCCCGCGATGATCGCTCCCACCCCCAGCAGCGCCACTCCGGCCAACACCGCGAGCTTACTGATCTCTCCGGCGGGCGGCAGGCCGCGGCGAGCGAGCCAGCCACCCGACGTGCCGGTTCCGCGCGCGACCGGCAACCGCATCGCGCCGTCACTGGACGGCGCTTGTCCAGCGCGGGCGAGAAGTCGGCGCATTCCGGCTCCGATGATTTGTTCAGTGATCTTCGGCGCTAACGCATAGGACAATTGCCCGGCTCGCGCCGGCCAGCCGACGGCCACCTCGACGCGGGGACGATCGACCAAATCGACGAACGTTTCCGCGACATCCTCCGGCGGATATAATAGCGGTCCTGGATCGAGGGTTCGGCCCGAATGATTGGCGCCGTGAATGAAGCCCGGCGTATCGATTATGGCCGGAAACACCCCGCAAACATGCACGTCGGGGGTGTCTGCGAGTTCCTGCCGGAGGCTCGATGTGAAGCCGCGCAGCCCGAACTTGCTGGCCGTGTAGGCCGCCGCGAACGGAGTCGGAACCCAGCCGCCGAGCGAAATCGTGTTGATCAGCACGCCGCTTTTCTGCCGCAAGAAGATCGGCAGCACCGCGTAGCTGCCGTACATAGTGCCGAGCAGATTGACCTCGATCGTACGGCGATGCAGCGCCAGATCGGCATTCTGGAACGCGCCGAACACACCGGTGCCGGCGTTGTTGATCCAGACGTCGACGCCGCCGAGGTCTTGGTCCACTTTAGAGGCGAGACGCTGTACAGCGTCCGGATCGGTCACGTCGGTTTCGATCGCGAGCGCCCGCCCACCCAGTGCTTCGCATTCCGCCGACAGCCGTTCGAGTACTGCGATCCGGCGCGCCGCCAGAACCACGGTGGCGCCCCGCCGTGCGAAAGCGAGCGCGGCTGCGCGGCCAATTCCACTCGACGCGCCCGCGATCACCACACGAAGACCTTCCATCGTATTCGAACGAGGCTCCTGAACGTCGCGGCCGAGCCAGCGCAGCGAATGCGCCAGCCGCTCCGTCGCGGCGGTGTCGAACCAGTCACCATGCGCGAAGATCACCCGATCCGGCGCCAAAGCGATCAATCGCCGAGCCACCTCCTTTACGGGCCGACCGCCGAGACGCAGCAGCCAGCGCAGATACGCCGGCGCCATTCCGCCCGGCGCAGCAGACCCGATCGCTTCGGTGGTGAGCGCGGCGGGAATCGGCAGCCGACGCGGATCGATATTCTGCACCAGATCGGTGAGTATCAGGCTGCGGCTCGGCCGATGAAACAGCGCGACTTCGGTATAGAACGCACCGTGAATCAGGAACGTCTCCACTTCACCCGCCCAAGCCTCCGGCTCGCCGTCGAGAAGTTCCTCATCAATGTGTAACTTCGCGCGCTGCACCTGCGCACGCTCTGCCAAGCCCGGCGCGGCGAATGTCAACACGTCGGGAACGGCCGCCTGCCAATCCTGGATGAACATCCAGTGCGCGACGTTCGGCGCGACCAGATAGCGAATCCGTCCCAGACCAGCAATCCGGTCGTGTAGTTCGCGGGCATATTGCGTCGGTGAATGCAGGAGAAGATCACCGCTGGAAAGACGGATCACCGTCATTCGAATCGGCAGCGGCAATCCCGCCGCGACGATCCGCGGGGCATCGACGATCCACACGTCGTCGGCCACCGAGTCGATGCGATCGCCGTACTGATTGTTGGAATGATGCTTGGATTGATTCTGGGAAACGTCTGCCATACGTCCTCCGCGCCCGCGGCTTTCCGCGTCGGTCGCCGCCTCTTCAGTGAGTGGCGATAGCCCTGGCACCGGCGCCCGTCATTGCCGCTTCAACCTTGGCGGCATCCGCATGACTGCAGTCGATCGCCACTTCGATGACGTCGTTCAGCTCGGCTTCCCCGTGCTTCTCGAGCCCGGGATGGCCGCTTTCCACGTCGGCGCCCGCGAGCCGCGTCCCGGCGCTGTTGGCCGCTCCGCGCGGCTGGACCGAAACCGCTGATCTCTCGACACCTAATTCCTGCACCAGTCGCTCTACGGCGAGCTCCGCCTCGCGCCTGGTCGAAAACTGGCCGGTGATCTTGCTCTGCATCGTCGTCTCCATCGGTTGTCGCGTTGTCCGCAACCCGGCTCGGACGAACCTGTTCCTGTCCACGACGACATCCGCTGCAACGGCCGGCACGCGGAAGCGCGGATTCGCGCTTCACCATCGTCGCGCTACTTCAATGTCATCGAACCGATTTCAATCGCCGAACTGCGCCAAGCTCTGCACCGGCACGAGCTGCGCCACCATGATGAGGGAGGCGACGAATCCGACGAACACCGCGCTTCTCCAGCTCCACACCAAATGGAGCAGCATCAGCGCCAGCAAGGTCCACGGCAGCGCCGCAATGATATCGGGCGGCATCGAGGTCACCCTCCTCTCGTCACTTCACCAGATGTGGTATTGTACGGGCGCCTATACGGACACCGAAACAAACAGCATCAGGCCCCTCGCAAGGCTGCATCCGGCGAGGTTCGACGCTCCAGTCTGCCGATTGCGCGGCGATCGTCTCACGACAATCTGGCGCTCGCGAGCACGTTCCTAAATCGGGGGAGCGTACCAAAGACGCACTGTGCAGATCGCTCGTTACGAGACTTCAATCTCGTCGTGCGAAAAGCCGGCGCAATCGCGACCCTGCGCCTCGATCAGGCTGCGGATCGCCCGCTTTAGTCCGCGCTTGCGAACCATCGTCGTCGCGGTGGTCGCATCCACCCATTGGCGCTGCCGCTGCAACCGTTCAGGCCAGTTGTCGAATTCGGCGATCACCCGAAATGGAAACAGGTCGACCTTGCAGCGGATCGGCTGGCCATGCTTCAAGCGCTTGTTGGTGAAGCGGCCGACCGGGACCAGCGCGGCCTCGCCGTGCAGGCCGGCTTCTTCCATCGCTTCGATCTCGGCGGTCTTGTGCGGCGGATGGTCTTTGATCGGCCAGCCTTTCGGCACCGACCAGTGACCCTTGGTGCGTGTGGTCACCAACAGCACCTCCGTGCCGCGCGACGTGATGCGGAACGGGATTGCGCCGTACTGCTTGACCTTCATGCTGATCCATCCTCGAAAGCGCAAAGAACGCAGCGGCACGGCCGCAGTTCCTGTCCCGGCGCGACCGATCGGGGTCGGAAGTCCACTAGGAACGAGATCGATCGGTCGTTTCGCGGCGGAACAGGATGTAGAGCGCCGGCAACACCAGCAGCGTCAGCAAGGTCGAGGACACGATGCCGCCGATCACCACCGTAGCCAGCGGCCGCTGCACTTCGGCACCGGCACCGGTGGCCAGCGCCATCGGCACGAAGCCGAGCGAGGCCACCAGCGCGGTCATCAGCACCGGCCGCAACCGCGTCAGCGCTCCCTCGCGCACCGCCTCGACGATCCGTCGCCCTTCGGTCCGCAACCGCTCGATGAAGGTGATGATCACGAGGCCGTTGAGCACCGCCACGCCGGACAGCGCGATGAATCCGATGCCAGCGCTGATCGACAGCGGAATGTCGCGCAGCAGCAGCGCGAAGACGCCGCCGGTCAGCGCCAACGGCACGCCGCTGAACACCAGCAGAGCGTCGGCCGCCGAACCCAGGCTGATGAACAACAGCAGGAAAATCAACAGCAGCGCGATCGGGACCACGATGGTCAGGCGCTGCGTCGCCGAGACGAGCTGCTCGAACTGCCCGCCCCAGCCGATCCAGTAGCCAGCCGGCAGCTTGACCCTGTCGGCGATCAGTTGCTGCGCCTCGCCGACGAACGAGCCGAGGTCTCGGCCGCGCACATTGGCCGAGACCACGATGCGGCGCTTGCCGTTTTCCCGGCTGATCTGGTTCGGCCCCGGCGCCACCACGATCTCGGCGAGCTCGGACAGTGGCGCGTAGCGCATCTGCGCCAGCGATGAGACGCCGAACGTCGCCGGTGTCGGCTTGGCCTGCCCCTCGATCGGCGGCAGTGGGATCGGCAGCGCCTTGATCGCTGCGATATCGGTGCGGATCCGATCCGGCAGCCGGACCACGAGATCGAAGCGGCGGTCGCCTTCGAACACCAGCCCGGCCGATTTGCCGCCGACCGCGATCTCCACCAGATTCTGGACGTCGGCGACATTGATGCCGAAGCGCGCCAGCGCCCTGCGGTCGAGCTTGACGGTGAGCACCGGCAGCCCAGCGACCTGCTCGGTCTTGACGTCGGCGGCGCCTTTGACGCTCTGCAACACCGACTGCACCTGACCGGCGAGCTGCATCAGCACATCGAGATCGTCGCCGAAGATCTTGACACCCACGTCGCTGCGGACGCCGGAAATCAGCTCGTTGAAGCGCAATTGAATCGGCTGCGACAATTCGTAGAGGCTGCCAGCCACCTGCTCGGCCGCCAGTTCGATCTGCTGGACTACATCGGCCTTCGGCTTGTTCGGATCGGGCCATTGCGCGCGCGGCTTCAGCATCACGTAGCCGTCGGAGATCGATGGCGGCATCGGATCGGTCGCGACCTCGGCGGTGCCGGTGCGGGCGAACACCTTGCTCACCTCCGGGATCGCCAGGACGCGCTTCTCCAGCGCGATCTGCATGTCGAGCGACTGCGTCAGGCTGGTGCCGGGGATGCGCATCGCCTGGATCGCGACGTCGCCTTCGTCGAGACTCGGGATGAACTCGCCGCCCATCCGCGTCGCGGCGGTGCCGCTCACCACCACCAGCGCCACCGCGACAACCACAACGAAGCCGCGCATCCGGATCGCCAGATCGAGCAGCGGCAGATAGGCGCGGTGCGCCAGGCGCATGAACCAGTTTTCTTTCTCGGACACTTTCCCAGTGACCAGGAGCGCCACCGCGGCGGGCACGAACGTCATCGACAGCAGGCTGGCGCCGAGCAGCGCCATCAGCACGGTGAGCGCCATCGGGGTGAACATCTTGCCTTCGACGCCGGTCAGCGTCAGCACCGGCAGGTACACCACCGCGATGATCAGCGTGCCGAACAGGCTCGGTTTGATCACTTCGCGCGAGCCGGCGATGATGGTGTCGAACCGTTCCTGGCGGCTCAGCAGCCTGCCCCGCCGCTGCTGCTCGTGAGCCAGCAGCCGCAGGCAATTTTCGACGATGATCACCGCGCCGTCGATGATGATTCCGAAGTCGATCGCGCCGAGGCTCATCAGATTGGCGCTGACCTTGTTTTGGAACATCCCGGTGACGGTGAACAGCATCGACAGCGGGATCACCAGCGCGGTGGCGATCGCCGCTTTGAAATTGCCGAGGATCAGGAACAGGATCGCAATCACCAGCAGCGCGCCTTCGACCAGGTTCTTCTCCACCGTGGCGATGGTGGCGTCGATCAGGTGGGTACGGTCGTACACCGCGCGCAGCGACATGCCTTCCGGCAGCGACTTCTCGATTTGCTCCAGCCTCGCGGCGACACGTTGCGCCACGGTGCGGCCGTTCTCGCCGATCAGCAGCATCGCGGTGCCGAGCACGACCTCCTGACCGTTCAGGGTCGCGGCGCCGGTGCGCAGATCGGTCCCCTCCGCCACCTCGGCGACATCCATGATCCGGACCGGCACGCCGCCGCGCGAACCGATCACGATCTGCCGGATCTCCTCGATGTCGCTGACCTGCCCCGGGGTGCGCACCAGATACTGCTCGCCGTTCTTCTCGATATAGCCAGCGCCGACATTGGCGTTGTTGGCGGCGAGCGACGTCATCACGTCGCGGAAGCTGAGTCGGTAGGCCATCAGCCGTGCGGGATCGGGCAGCACGTGGAACTGCTTGGCGAAGCCGCCGATGCTGTTGACTTCGCTGACACCCGGAACGTTGCGCAGTTGCGGCTTGACGATCCAGTCCTGCGCGGTGCGCAGATCGCTCGGCGTGAACGGCTTGCCATCCGCGCGCGTCGCGCCCTGCTTCGCCTCGACCGTGTACATGTAGATTTCGCCGAGGCCGGTCGAGACCGGCCCCATCGCGGTGTCGATTCCGGCCGGCAGCACGTCCTTGGCGCGCTGAATGCGCTCGTTGACGAGTTGCCGGGCGAAGTAGATGTCGGTGCCCTCCTTGAACACCACGGTGACCTGGCTGAGCCCGTAGCGCGACAGCGACCGCGTGTTGACGAGGCGGGGCAGCCCGCCCATCGCGGTCTCGATCGGAAACGTGATCCGCTGCTCGACCTCGAGCGGCGAATAGCCGGGCGCATTGGTGTTGATCTGAACCTGGACGTTGGTGATGTCCGGCACCGCGTCGATCGGCAGCCGGGTGAAATTCCATGCGCCGAACGCCGCCATCATCAGCGCGCCGATCATCACCAGCCAGCGCTGCCGGACGGAGAATGCGAGAATCCGGTCGATCATGCGCGCCCCCCGGCCACCGGCAGTACCAATTCAGTGCTCATGCGATGCCGATCCCTTGCCGAGTTCCGCCTTGACGACGAAGCTGTTACCGGCCGCGTAGCGGTCGCCGTCGTCCAGGCCGGCGACAATCTCGACGTGATCGCCATCCCGGGCGCCGAGCTCGACGTGGCGACTCTCGAATGTGTCGCCGATGCGGATGAACACCACGCTGCGGTTCTCGATCGTCTGGATCGCCGAGGCGCGCACCGCAACCGGCACAGGCTTTGCCGAGAGGATCAGCCGCGCCGAGACGAACAGACCCGTGCGCAGACGCAAGCCGTCGTTGGGCACGACAGCGCGGGCCAGCGCGCTCTGGGTGTCGCTGCTGCCGACCGGCGAGATGTAGGACAGCCGCGCTTCGATCGGCGCGCCGTCGTCGGCGACATCGATCAGGATCTGGTCGCCGATCCTCACCCGCGGCAGATCGCTCCGATACACCGACAGGTCGACCCACACGGTTGAAACGTCGGCGACGATGAACGCCGGCTTCTGCTCGGAGGCGTATTCGCCGAGTGAGATCTGGCGATCGATCACCGTGCCGGAGATCGGCGCGCGCATCTCGTAGACGCTCAGGCTCTGATTGCTTTCGATCCGGGCGAGCAGTTCGCCCTTGTCGACCGTGTCGCCGATCCGCTTCTTGATTTCGCGGACCACGCCGGGAAACCGCGGCGTGACCTGAACCAGCGTCTCCTGATTGGGCTGCAGGATACCGTTCAGGACCAGCGAGTCGTGCAGCGTCTCGGCCTTGGCGGTGCGGATCTCGATGCCCGACGCCGCCACCTTGGCGTCGTTCATCTCCACCACGCCGTCCTCGCCGTGGCCATCGTGATCGTGGCCCTTCTCGCCTTCGCCGTGGGCGTGCCCCTTGGTGACTTTCGACTCCTGGTGCGGCGGATGGCCGAATCCGATCGGCGCGTAGGCGGACACGGCGGCGCCGAGCGCGAACATCGCGGCGGCGCCGCAGATCATCATCAACGGCTTCATCATCGCGCGCCTCCCCGCGCCAGTGCGAACGGATTGCCGACCAGCCCCTCGATGGTGGCGACGGCGACATGGAAATTCTGTTGCGCCTCCTGCTCGCGCAGCCTGGCCTGCGCGACGCTGGACTGTGCATCGAGTAGTTCGAGCAGCGAGTAGCGCCCCTGGCCGTAGCCTTCGGAAATCGCGGCGGCGGCATCTCTGGCTTTCGGGATCGCGGTGTCGCGCAGGATCGCCAGTTCACGCAGCGCGCCTTGCAGCGAGTCGTAGGCGCGGCCGGCGACCACGATCAGGGTGTTACGATTGGCCTGACGCTCGGCCGCGATCTTCGCCAGGTTCTGCTGCGCCGACAGGATGTTGCCCTGGTTCTGATCGAACAGCGGGATCGGCACCGATACCGACAGGCGGACGGCACTGTCACCGGTCTCATTGTAGCGGCGCAGTCCGGCCGACACGGTGACGTCGGGATACGGCTTCAGCCGCGCCAGCAACAGCTCGGCATTGCGCTGCGCGTACACCGCCTTCCAGCGCACCAGTTGCGGATTGGCGTCGATCGCCGCGACCACCGAGCTGAACGCCGGCGGCTTGCCGATCGCCTCCAGCCGTCCGGATACCGCGGCGAATTTCGGCGCGGTGTCGCCCATCAGGATCGCCAGTTCGCGGCGCGCGGTGTGCAGAGCCGATTTGGTCCGCTCGCGGTCCGCCTTCACCAGCGCGGAAGCAACCTCGGCTCGGCCGGTCTCGGCAACCGACGATGCCCCCGCTTCGACGCGGCGCTGCAGCAGCGGCGTGATGGCGTCGATCGCGGCGATCTGCTCGTCGAGAATCTGAACTCGCCGCTGCAGACCGAGCACGGTGACGAAGGCGATCGCGGTTTCGGACAGCACTTCGAGCCGCACCGCCTGACGGCCGATAGAGGCTGCATCGAGCCCGGCCTGACCGGCAGCGATGCGGGCGTCGCGCTTGCCCCACAGCTCGAACATCTGGCTGATCTGCAGCGTCGATTCCGCCGAACGGGTGCCGCGATACGCGCCGGAGCCGAACGAATTGTCCTGCTCGTAGGAGATTTCGGGATTGATCAGCGCGCCCGACTGGATGCGCTGGCCGCGCGCGATGCCGACGTCGCGTTCGGCGGCGGTGAGCCGCGGGCTGGCGTTGAGCGCGCGTTGCAGCGCATTGCCCATGGTCAGCGTTTGCGCGCACGCCTGTCCCGCCAGCACACAACCGGCGATCAAGACAGTCGCGCACGCGAACCGCGTGGCGATCGGAAACAGCATGATGAAGACCTGACGAACGACGGATTCAGGGCGCGCTGCGCCCGGCGGTCATATTCAGATCAGGGCTTTTGGTGGCGGGGGATCGATGACGCGCAGGATGCTGCGGCGTTCGGCATCCTGATGCCGCAGCGGCGCGCTGGTGAGCTCGGATGTGGTCGCCACAACGCTTGGGCTCGGCAGCGACACCGAGAAGCAGCCGTGGCAATGGTGCTCGCCCACGATCGCCTGGTCGGAATGATCGCCGCCGGAGGACGCCAGAGTCACGATCGCCGTGGCGGAACCGGAGGTTACATCGAGGTCGTGCACCCCGTGCACGGCGCCCGCGAACAGATACACCGCCAGCACGAACGCAGCGACGACTCTGCGCGAGATGCGCAGCAGGCGATGCTGAAAGATGCTGGCGGATGGCGTCACGATGGCTCTCACGGGTCGAGACCAGCGGATAACACGCGTTTTGCATCGCTGTCGATCCGCAATAACGTAACACATGGCGTCGGATCGATCTGTCGCAGCCGTGGAACCCGCCGCTGGCGATCAAACCACCGGAGGCGTGGTCGCCCCCGCGCCGAGCGATCGCTGCACCATCACCGTATCGGCCCAGCGGCCGTAGCGATAGGCGACGCCGGGCAGCCGCCCGACGGTGGCGAAGCCGAAACTATGGTGAAGGCCGAGCGAGGCGGTGTTGTCGGCGTCGATATAGCCGATCATCTGGCGGAATCCCGCGGCGGCGCAGGCATCGATCAGCTCGTGCATCAACAATCGGCCGATGCCGCAGCCAAGGTGATCCGGGTGCACATAGATCGAATGCTTGACGGTGTAGCGATAGGCCGGCCGTTTGCGGAACAGCACGACGTAGGCATAGCCGGCCACCGCCTCGCCACGGAGTGCCACCAGATGCGGAAAGCGGCGGTTGCGCAGGTTCTTGCGCCGTTCCTTCAGATCGTCCGGCTGCGGCATGCCGTTGTCGTCGATCCCTTCATCAAGCCCGCGACGGATGTAGTAGCGATAGATGTCGAGCATCGCCTCGACATCGCCGTCGTGCGACGAACGGATCAGGATCGGCAAGGCGCTGTCCACGGCAACTCCGAAAACGGGACGAGCCTATTCGGCCACGACGTAAGTGTGGAGACACACCCGGCCGGCTTCGTCGAACTCGCGATAGACGCCCTGAATCTCGACGTCGAAGCCGGGGAATTCGTTGAAGCTGCGCTCGAACATCTGCAAGTAATCGAGCATCGGCTTGGCCCGCTCGCTCAGCCGCTCGCCGGGCACGATGGTCGCGATCCCCGGCGGATACACCACGAACGGCGTGGTGGCGATCCGGCCCGCAATCCGGCTGATCGGCAGATAGTCGACGTCGTTGCGCACCAGGCAGCGCGCCGCGTCGTGCGGCGACATCGCGATCTCGGGCAGGTGTTCGGCCAGAAACTGCTTGGCTTGCAGGCCGCTGACATCGGCGTCGCGGAAGAATCTATGCATCTGGCCGCACAGATCGCGCAGCCGCACGCCCGCATAGCGCGCCGGCCGGCGCCGGCAGAACTCCGGGATCACCTCTTCGAGCGGGGCATTGTCGTCGTGCAGCTTCTTGAAAGCGACCAAGCCGCTGATCAGCGTGCCGGCCTTGCTCGCCTCGACGCCGGGCGTCAGCAGAAACAGCAGCGAGTTGAGATCGTTCTTCTCCGGAACGATGCGGTTCTCGCGCAGATATTGCGCCACCACCGGCGCCGGAATGCCGTGCCCGGCATAGCGGCCGGTGGCGCGATCAAAGCCGGGCGTCAGCAGCGTCAGCTTGTTCGGATCGGTCATGACGAAGCCTGGCGTCATGTTCGCGAAGCCGTGCCAGCTCGCGTCCGGTGCGATCTGCCAGAACGCCGGATGGGTCGCGAGCTGATCGGTGCTGACCGCCTCCCATGCGACGTCGTGCACCGCGCCTTCGCGCGCAGTGTCGGCGATCGTCACCCGATCGGGCACGAACGGATCGAAGAACCAGCGCCGCTCCGGCCTCGCCTCCTTCTCTTCGAACTCGCGCCGCACCGCGCGGATCTTCTTGCGCAGCTCGATGCCGAGCCGGATCGTATCGTCCCACAGCACCTCGCCGGAGCGGCCCTTCATCATCTGCGCGCCGACATCGAGGGAAGCGAACAGCGGATAGAACGGCGACGTCGAGGCGTGCTGCATGAAGCTCTCGTTGAAGCGCCGATGCTCGACCCGCCGCTTCTGGCCGCGGATGTGGCGATCCTTGATGTGGATCTGCGACGCCTGCGAAAAACTGGCGAGCTGCTTGTGGGTCGACTGTGTCGCGATGATGCCGGGCGCGTCCTCGCCGAGATTAGCGAGCCCCATCGCGAAACGGCCCGCATACAGCGGATGAAACTTCATGAAGCCGGCCCAGGCTTCGTCGAACAGGATGTAGTCGCACAGATGTCCGATGCGGCGCAGGATCATCTCGGCGCTGTGGATGGTGCCGTCATAGGTGCACTGCTCGACCACCGCGACCCGGAACGGACGCGGCCTGCGCCACGCTTCCGGGTCCTTGACCAGCGGATGGCTGCGGATGCGTTCGCGTAGCGCGTCTTCGTCCAGCGCGCCCCATGCCATCGGTCCGATCAGGCCCCATGCATTGCGCACGGTGGGTATGTAGACCGGAATCCCGCCGGCCATCATCAGCGCGCCGTGATGCGCCGCCTTGTGGTTGTTGCGATCGAACAGGACGAGGTCGCCGTCGGTGACGAGCGCACCGAGCGCGACCTTGTTGGAGGTCGAGGTGCCGTTGAGCACGAAGTACGTCTTCTCGGCGCCGAAGATCTGCGCGGCTTCCTTCTGCGCGCGCAGCGCCGGCCCCTCGTGTGTCAGCAGATCGCCGAGGTCGAGTACCGAATTGTCGAGGTCGTCGCGAAACACCGCCTCGCCGAGATGCTCGATGAACACCCGGCCGATCGGGCTGCGGCTGTAGAACATGCCGCCGTTATGGCCGGGACAGGTCCAGAGCTGGTTGCCCTCCTCCGCATAGTCGACCAGCGCGCCGAAGAACGGCGTCTTCAGCGTGTCGGCATATTGCTTCAGCCGGCTGATCAGGTTGCGGGCGATGAAGGTCGGTGTCTCCTCGGACAGGAAGACGTAGCCGTCGATGAAATCCAGCACCTCGACCGGCACTTCCTCGAACCGCTTGCGGCGGATCAGCAGCACGATCGGAAAATCGAGACCGCGTCGGCGCATCAGGTTGATCAGCGCGGCGGTCTTGCCCTCGAGTCCCTTCTTGCCCCAGTCGACCACCATGCAGCCGATGGCAGCGTCAGTCTGCACCGCGATCTCGGCATCTTCGAGCTTGCGCGCCTTGACGATCTCGAAGCCGGACCGCTCGATCTCGGCGACGATCTGGTTGAACCGGATGCCCTCGAGATCATCCGCCTCGAAGGTGGGGGCCGAGAACAGGAAGGTGAAACGCCTGAAATAGTCCATGAGGGTGCCCACGTGAATCGCCGACACTCTCTCGCCGGGTTGTGTGACAGTGTGGTGACGTGAACCTTAGACGCGCAGGATGGCGCGAGGCCGGCCGCAACAGCCAACGGCGAAAGCTTCAGATTGGATCGACCCATTGGACTTCTGGTGCGAGTTCAAGGCCTCGCAATGCGGACGATGGGCCTGCGGACTAATCAGCCGGTCCCATGGCCACCACGACGACCAAGTAAATCGCACGAGCCCCACGGGGGCGAGCATATCCGCGACACGCGTCAAGCCGTATTCGCTGAGCATCGAAAGAGATTGAGAAACCGGCTCGCACTGAAGATTGCGGCGGACACCACCTAAACCGACCCTTTGATTGCTATGTCTCGTCTTAAGGGTGGGCTTGGTGGGCGCACTAGGGCTCGAACCTAGGACCCGCTGATTAAGAGTCAGCTGCTCTACCAACTGAGCTATGCGCCCGCAGCCGTTTCGGCTGGGTCCCTTGCGGGGACGGCGTCGTTTAGCAAAGCCCACCCGGGATGTCCAGCAATGCGGACGACTTTTTTCGGTTCTGTGACGAGAATATTCGGCGGACGAAAATAGCTGCGGTTTCAGCGGGTTTTGAGCGCCCGAAGGCGGCCCGGGTGCGCGCTGCGGCGCCTCCCCGCCTCGCCGATGTCAAGACAGGCCACGGCGAGCGTTTCCGGCGCTCGGCTGGCGCTGCGCCGCAGGCGCATGGCCGGTCGCAGGGACAATGCCGTCACCGACCTGCGAAGAGAGCATCCGGCGCGCGCAGCGGCGCGCCGGATGTCAATCCTGCAGTCCGTCCTAGAGCCGGCTGGGGCCGTCGCCATCGTCCATCGGGCCGCGGCGATCCATCATCGGACCGCGGCCGCCGCGCTCCCAGCGCGGGCCGCGATCGTCGTCGCCGTCCCGGTCGCGATGCATGAAGCCGTGACCATGGTGGTGCCAACCGAAGCCGCCGCCCTCCATGCGGGTGAGCACCCGCAGCCGGCGCTTCTGGCCGTCGTCGAGCGACTTGTACAGCGGGTCGGCGGCGTCGGCGACTTTCTTCATCGCGGCGGCGGTGGCGGCCATCTGCTCGGCGCGGTCGCGCAGCCGCGCCACCGGATCGACGTCGCGCGGATCGCGGTCGTCGTTGCGCGCCTTCATCCGCGCCTCGGCGCGGTCGATCCGCAGCTTGACCATGTCCTTCACCGCGGCCTCGACCGGCGGCCACAGCCTCTCCTGATCCGGCGTGAGCTGAAGCCCGGCCTTCACCGCAGCGATCTTGGCATCGGCGAACGCGCTGCGATCCTGAGCGCTGAATGCGTGCCGGCCGTGCCCGAACCAGCCACGGTGATCGGCGTAGGCGGCAGTCGAGCCGGCGAACACCAGCGCGGCGACGCCGGCGAGCAGAACCTTCTTCATGGCAACCTCCTTCGAAAAGGTGCCGCAAGGATCGTTCGGCGCAGGCCGGGGTGCAACTTAAGGTTTGGACAGAAACGGCCGGATTACCTTTCGGTAACCCGGCCGCTTTCGAGACCATCGCGCGATCGGCGATCGACTAGATCATTTCAGCGCTGGACCGAACAACAAATCCGGCAGGAACGTCGAGATGATCGGGACGTAAGTGATCAGGATCAGGAAGCTGAGCAGCACCATCAGCCACGGCAGCGCGGCCCGCACCACCTGCATCAGAGGCATTCCGGTGATACCGGACGCCACGAACAGGTTGAGTCCCACAGGCGGCGTCACCAGCCCGATCTCCATGTTCACGACATAAACGATGCCGAGATGGATCGGGTCGATCCCGAGCTGCATCGCCGTGGGGAACAGGATCGGGGCGGTGATCAGCACGATCGCCGTCGGGTCCATGAAGTTGCCGGCGACCAGCAGGATGATGTTGACGATCAGCAGGAAGTGCCAGGGCTGAAGCTGCGCATCAATAATCAGCCGGGCGATGTCCTGCGGAATCTGCGCCGTGGTCAGCACGTGGCCGAACAGGAAGGCGTTGCAGATGATGAACATCAGCATCACCGACACCCGCCCGGAGTCGAGCAGCACCTGCGGCACGTCGACGATCCTGAGATCGCGGTAGATGAAGACGGCGGCGATGAAGGCATAGACCGCCGCCACCGCGGCAGCTTCGGTCGGCGTGAACACGCCGCCGTAGATGCCGCCCATCACGATGAAGATCAGCATCAGGCCCCAAAGCGCCTCGCGGAACAGCGTCAGCCGCTCGCGCCACGGCACCTTCGGCTGTCGCGGCAGCTTCTTGATCCGCGCGGCGACATAGATCGCCACCATCAGGGCGAGACCGAGCAGCAGGCCGGGAATCACGCCCGCGACGAACAGCCGGCCGACCGACGACTCGGTCGCCGCGGCGAACACCACCATCACGATCGAAGGCGGAATCAGGATGCCGAGCGTGCCGGCATTGACGATCACGCCGGTGGCGAAAGCCTGAGAGTAGCCCACCCGCACCATGCCGGCGATCACGATCGAGCCGATCGCCACCACGGTTGCCGGCGACGAGCCGGACACCGCCGCGAACAGCATACAGGCGAGCACCGAGGCGATCGCCAGACCGCCGGGCAGATGCCCGACCGCCGCGATCGCGAAATTGATCATTCGCTTGGCGACGCCGCCGGTGGTGAGGAAGTTGCCGGCAAGGATGAAGAACGGGATCGCCAGCAGGGTGAACTGTTCGGTGGTCTGGAAGAATTTCAGCGACAGCGACGCCAGACTGTCGTTCTGGAACAGCAGGATCGTGAGAATCGAGGACAGGCCGAGCGAGATCGCGATCGGCATGCCGATGAGGAGAAAGCTGAACAGCGAGGCGAACAGAAAGATGGTGTTCATCGCTGCACCGTCGTGGCGTCGAGTTCGGGATGATGTTGCACGTGGTGAACCGCTTCGCGCGCCTCGTCGGCGAGTTCGTAGCCGCCGGAGCGGCCGGTGACGATGCGCCAGCCCATTTCGATCAGCCGGACCGCCAGCAAGATGAATCCTATCGGCAGGCACAGCGACAGGATCCAGCGCGCGACCGGAATGTCCTCGGCCTCGACGTCGATGATGAACAGCCGGTACACGTATTCGTAGGAGCCGTAGATCATCAGCCCGGCGTAAAGCAGGGCCAACGCCACCACCAGCAGTCCGACCAACCGGCGCGGCGTGGGAGGCAACTGGTTGACCAGGGCGTCGACGCCGATATGGGCGCGAACCCGCACGCAATAGGCGATGCCGATCATCACCAGCCAGGCGAACATGTAGAAGCTCGCCTCCATCGCCCAGATGAAACCGGAATTGAAACCGTAGCGCAGCACGACCTGCACGAAGGTCAACAAAGTCATCGCGCCGAGGATGAAGGCGATAAGCCCCTCCTCGACGCGGTGGAAGATCTTCCGCAGCGTCACCGCGCGCCCCCTATGTCAGCCGAGACGAGGTCGGCCGCGGATCACCGCGGCCGACCGTTCGACTAGTTGGTTTTCGTTTGGTTGGATGCGACCGCCGCGTCGATCAGATCCTTGCCGATGGCGCCTTCGAACTTGGCCCAGACCGGCTTCATCGCGTTGACCCACTGCTTGCGCTGCTCGGGAGTCAACTGATGCACCTTGCTCACGCCGGAGGCCTCGATCTTCTGCTTGGCTTCCTCGTTGAGCTTGTTGGCGACGTCGTTGTTGACCTTGGTGGCCTCGTCCATCGCCTTCTTCAACTGGCCCTGCATCTCCTTGGACAGGCCGTTCCACCACTTGGCATTGACGACGACCATGTAGTCGATCACGCCGTGGTTGGACTCGCTGATGTCCTTCTGCACTTCGTGGAACTTCTGCGAGTAGATGTTCGACCAGGTGTTCTCCTGGCCGTCGACGGTGCCGACCTGCAGCGCCTGATACACTTCCGAGAACGCGAGCTTCTGCGGCACGGCGCCGAGCTGCTGGAACTGCGCGGCGAGAATGTCGGACGCCTGAATGCGGAACTTGAGGCCCTTGGCGTCTTCCGGCACCAGCAGCGGCTTGTTCGCCGAGATCTGCTTCATGCCGTTGTGCCAGTAAGCGAGGCCGAGGAAGTTCTTGGCCTCCATCGACTTCAACAGCTCCTGGCCGGCCGGCCCCGCCTGGAAGCGATCAACCGCTGCGATGTCGTCGAACAGGAACGGCAGATCGAACAACTGGATCTTCTTGGTGAACTTGTCGAACTTCGACAGCGACGGCGCGATGAACTGCACGTCGCCGAGCGCGACCGCTTCCATCTCCTTGGCGTCGCCGAACAACTGCGAGTTCGGGTAGACTTCGACCTTGACCTTGCCGTCGGTGTACTTCTCGGCCAGCTCCTTGAACTTCTCCGCGGCCAAGCCCTTCGGAGTGTTGGGAGCTACTACATGGCTGAATTTGATGACGATCGGCGACTGCGCTGCGGCCGGTCCCACCAGCCCGAACACGGCGATCGACGCGAGTGCTAGAATGGATTTTCGCATGTTTTCTCCCGATTCCTTGTGAGGAACGCACCCGCGTTCCCGCCCATTCGATTACCAGCCGCACCAATACAGAGAAGCACTACGAAAGGCTATTGCCCCTTCGCAGGGGTGCCGTCAACAACTGCTGCAACGCGAAAGAAAGGGCGGTGCACAACGGCACCGCCCTGTTTGTCACATTCGAAAAGTTGTGGGTCGCGCGTCCGGTTGTGCGACCATTTCACACAATCAGCCGGCCACGGCCACCGCCGGCGTCTCCTCGCGCGAGCTGCGCTGACGCTTCGCGACGATCTTATTGAGCGCCCCCAGATACGCCTTCGCCGACGCCACCAGGGTATCCGGATCGGCGGCGCGTGCGGTCATCGAGCGGCCCTCGTGGCTCAGCCGCACCGAGACTTCCGCCTGCGCGTCGGTGCCCTCGGTGACGGCATGGACCTGATACAGTTCCAGCTTGGCGTCGTGCGGTACCAACGCCTTGATGCAGTTGAACACCGCGTCCACCGGGCCGTTGCCTTCGGCTTCCTCGATCCGGATCGCACCGTCGACGTCGAGCTTCATGGTGGCGCGCTGCGGGCCGTGGGTGCCGGCGATGACGGTCAGCGACTTCAGCTTGATCTGGTCCTGGCCGAGCGTCATCTCTTCGTCGACCAAGGCCTCGATGTCCTCGTCGTAGACGTCCTTCTTGCGGTCGGCCAAAGCCTTGAACCGCACGAACACGTCCTCGATCTGGTTCCGCGACAATTTGTAGCCGAGCTCTTCCAACTTGTGGATCAGGCCGGCGCGGCCGGAGTGCTTGCCCATCACCAGCGAAGTACCCTTCACCCCCACCGTCTCGGGGGTCATGATCTCGTAGGTCTGGGCGTTCTTGATCATGCCGTCCTGGTGGATGCCGCTCTCGTGCGCGAACGCATTCCGGCCGACGATCGCCTTGTTGTACTGCACCGGGAACGAGGTCGCCGCCGACACCGTCTTGGAGGCGTGGGTCAGCACCGTGGTCTCGATCCGGTTCCAGTACGGCAACTTGTCCTGCCGCACCCGCATCGCCATCACCACTTCTTCCAGGGCGGCGTTGCCGGCGCGTTCGCCGATGCCGTTGATGGTGCATTCGATCTGGCGCGCACCGCCCTCGACGCCGGCCAGCGAATTGGCGACCGCCAGGCCCAAATCGTTGTGGCAGTGCACCGAGAACCGTGCCTTGTCGGAGTTCGGCACGGTCTCGCGCACCTTGCGGAACAGCTCGCGATACTCCTCGGGGACGGCGTAGCCGACGGTGTCCGGCAGGTTGATGGTGGTGGCGCCGGCCTTGATCGCCGCCTCGATGCAGCGGCACAGGAAATCGAACTCGGTGCGGGTGGCGTCCTCGGCGGACCACTCGACGTCGTCGGTGTGATTGCGGGCGCGGGTCACCGACGAGATCACCATCTCGTAGACCTGGGCGGCTTCCATTTGCAGCTTGTACTTCATGTGCACCGGCGAGGTGGACAGGAAGGTGTGGATACGGCCACGCTCGGCCGGCTTGATCGCCTCGGCGCAGCGGTCGATGTCCTTGTGGGCCGCGCGCGACAACCCGCAGATCACCGAGTTCTTCGAGCGCTTGGCGATCTCGTGCACCGCTTCGAAGTCACCATCGGAGGCAAACGGGTAGCCGGCCTCGATCACGTCGACGCCCATGTCGTCGAGCATCCGGGCGACGTTCAGCTTTTCCTCGAACGTCATGGTGGCGCCGGGGCACTGCTCGCCGTCGCGCAAGGTGGTGTCGAATATGATGACGCGGTCCTGTTCGGACTGGGTGGTGGTGGTCATGAAGAATGTCCTTTGGTCGGGGCGCCGCGCGGGCGCATGAGGGGCTGACTGTCGTGCGATCCCCTGAGTGCCCAGGCAAAACTGCCCAGACGGCGCTCAGGGGCGGCTAAGAAGCAGCAGCCCGCCAAGCGCGAGGGTTTCGAGCGCGAGGGTCGAGATCGGCGCGGTCGGAATCGCGGACGCGGCGGAAACCGCCGTTCCTTCCATCCCGATACTGGCGCGACCCATCGTCATTCCCGACACCTTCATGGCCCGATCGTCGTCGACTTCTGTTGAGAGAAGGTTGACGCAAGTGTCCGACGGACCGAACGATTAATCTTGTAAACGACCTCGCCACCGTTTCGCAACGCCAAATCATGGTCAAAACCCGCGATAAAGCGTCAGAAACACTGACCTAAACCATGGTCGGGTTGGCGATGCGCCGCCGTGGGTTTCTTCACCCGCCGAAACCGCTTATGGCTGTGCACCAGCCGCACGACCCCGACCGGAGCACCGACGTTGAACTCGATCGACCTTTCCACGCTCGCCGCCGCCAGCCCCACCATCCGCCACGACTGGACCCGTGAGGAAGCCGCGGCGATCTATCACGCGCCATTCGCCGATCTGATGTTCCGGGCGCAGACCATCCACCGCCAGACCTTCGATCCGAACCAGGTGCAGTGCAATCAGCTCCTCAACGTCAAGACCGGTGGCTGCGCCGAGGATTGCGGCTATTGCAGCCAGTCCGCCCATCACGACACCGCCCTGCCCGCCTCCAAGCTGATGGAGCCGGCCAAGGTGATCGAAGCCGCCAAGGCTGCCCGCGACGCCGGCGCGACGCGCTATTGCATGGGCGCGGCATGGCGCTCACCGAAGGAGCGCGACATGGCTCCGGTGATCGAGATGGTAAAGGGCGTCAAGGCGCTCGGCATGGAAGCCTGCATGACACTCGGCATGCTGACCGACGATCAGGCCAAGCAGCTCGCCGACGCCGGGCTCGACTACTACAACCACAACATCGACACCTCGGAAGAGTTTTACGCCTCGGTGGTGAAGACCCGCAGCTTCGGCGACCGCCTCGACACGCTGGAGAAGGTGCAGGACGCCGGCATCAAGGTGTGCTGCGGCGGCATCCTCGGCCTCGGCGAGAAGCCGACCGATCGCGTCGAGATGCTGCGCACGCTGGCCAACCTGCCGCAGCATCCGGAGAGCGTTCCGATCAACATGCTGATCCCGATCGAAGGCACCCCGATCGCCAAGACCGCGACGCCGGTCGACCCGTTCGAGTTCGTTCGCACCATCGCGCTGGCGCGGATCATGATGCCGAAGTCCGACGTCCGCCTTGCCGCCGGTCGCACCGCGATGAGCGACGAGATGCAGGCGCTGTGCTTCCTCGCCGGCGCCAACTCGATCTTCATCGGCGACACCCTGCTGACGACGCCGAACCCGGGAGACAGCAAGGACCGCATGCTGTTCAACCGCCTCGGCATCACCCCGCGCGACGACCTCGGCGTTCACGCCCACGGCTGAGAGGCTGGCGAACACGACATGGTGCTGAGCGGCGTGCACGGCCTCATGGTTCGAGACGGCGCTTCGCACCCGGCGGGTTCGAGGCAGTGGCGCAACTGATCGTCGACGAAAATTTCTCGCTGATGGTTGGATGAGCAGCGGGTAGCACCGGCGGCACGGAGCGTGGCGACGTCTTTGTTGTTCAGAGGCTTTTCAAGTCCTTGATAAGCGCGAACAGATGCAGCGGATCGGTCGGAGACGGCTGGAAGTCGAACCGCTCATAGAACGATCGTGCGGCGTCGTTCTTGGCGTGAACCGCGAGCGCGCGGACGCCGGCAATGTCGGCGACTTGCAGCGTGCGCAGAACGGCGTCGCGCAACAGCCCCGCGCCTATTCTCCTGCCCTGCCACTGCCGGCTTACTCCGAGCCGGGCCAGAAGCATGACCGGAACAGGATGCCGGGCCAGCCCCTTGGTTAGCCGCTCCGGCGCGCCCTCATAGCGCACCTCTCCGACAACGAGCGTGTAAAAGCCTGCGATGATATCGTCATCCGCAAGGCCGACATAAGTCTGCGAGGCGTTCGCCATCTGGTTCGGAAGTGCGAAGCGAACCAGAAAACGATTCAGTCCGTCCTCGCCGCAATCAAATGTCTCGACGGCGTGACGGCGGTGCAATTTTTCGATGCGAAAGACTGTCACGCCTGCTTGCCGTGCGCAAACACCCCCGGCTCTTCCAACAGTGTACGCAGCCGCGGCAGATCGCGCGGTGGGGCATCCAGCGCGGCGACGAAGGCTTCCCACTGCTCCGGGGGAAGCTGGAAAACGCGACGGTCGGCAAGAGTTTCCTCGGCGCGGCGAAGGGCGCTCTCGAGCACAAACTCACTCAGGGAGCGGCGCTGCGCTTGCGCGGCCGCCGTCAGGGTGTGCTTGGCCTCCGCCGTCAGCCGGAGGTCGAGCTTTTCAGTGCGGTTGATGCGTGGGGCCATGATGCGGTCTCCTGAACGCACCCTGCCTGTGCGCCAGACATTGTCAAGACATTTCGTGCGACGCGATATATCCCGAGTTGAGGACCCGCCCTGGATCGCGGCGCGTTGTCGTCGTTGGCGACCTCGGCGATGCGTCCAGCAACGTCAGGATATGACCGGTCGATCGTGACGACTAATCCTCCCCGCGCAGCAGCATCGTCAGGTAGGTGGTGACGAAGCGCGGCATGGTGGGTAGGAAATCGTCCTTCGATCGCACCAGGTGCACGCGGCTGAACTCCGGCTCTTCGTCCCGCGCCAGATGCGCCTCGATCCGTTCTTTCAGCGCCTCGCCCGGCAAGTACACGTCGAGGATCCGCAGCATCGCCACCAGCGCGCCGGCCTCGACGCAGTGCCAGTGATCCGCCGCGCGATAATCGGACCGCACCAGTCCGGTTTCCTCCTTGACCTCGCGCGTCACGCTGGCGGCGATGTCGAGGCGGTGGTTGCGAACGTCGGACAGATCGGGCGTGCCGCCGGCGAAATACACCTTGCCGGCATTGGCGGTGTGCGCGCCCATCTCGCCCAGCACGATCGCGCCGTCAGCGGCCCGGATCACCCCCATGCCGAAGCCGTTGAACACCGACGGGTCGGGAAAGTCCCAGTCCCGCCAGGACAGGAAGCTGGCGTAGTCGACCTCGAAATACTCGGCACTGAAGCAGTCCCGGTCGAACCGCGGCCGGCGGCCGAGTAGCACACGGCCGTTCCACAATTTCGGCTGCGCGACCTGGCGCTGCGCAAAATGCGCGTCGATCTCGGCGCGGCGCTTGTCCGCGAACGGCCAGGCAAAGCTACTGACCCACAGATCGAGATTGTTCACCCGGTGGATCGTGACGGGCCCCGGATCACTCACGCACGCACCTTCACTTCGAACCACCCGCACCCTTCGCCGCCTGTTCGACGAAGGCGTTGGTGTAGGTCTTGGTGACGTCGATATTGGCCTTCGCCACGTCGGGCGAGCCGGTGCTGAACACCGTCAGCACGGCGTCCGCGCCCTTCGGATCCATCAGGCCGGTGGTCGAATACATCGGGATCGTGTTCTTCAGCGCGGCAACGTATTGCGCCTTGTCCTTGCCGACGATGTTCGGCGGCATCCTGTCGGCGATCTCCTCGGCGGAGTGACTGTGGATCCATTGCAGTGTGGCGAGGATCGCATTGGTGAGGCTCTGCGCCTCCTTGGGATGCGCCTTGATCCAGGCCACGGTCGAATACAGCGCGCCGCCCGGATAGTCGCCGCCGAACACCTCGCGGGTGTCATGTTCGGTGCGGGTATCGCTGAGGATGCGCAGGTCGGCATGCGCCGCCTGCAAAATCGTGACGGCCGGATCGAGCATCACCGCGGCGTCGATCTGGCCCTGCTGCATTGCCGCCACCGCGGTGGCGCCGAGCCCGACGCCGATCACCGCGACGTTGTTCGGATCGACGCCGTGTTTCTTCAAAAGATACTTCAGAAAGAAGTCGGTCGACGATCCCGGCGCGCTGACGCCGACTTTCTTGCCGGCGAGATCCTTGATCGACTTGATCTCCGCGGTGTGGGCCGGAGATACGGCCAGCACCAGACCGGGATAGCGGTCGTAGACCACGAAGCTCTGCATCTCCTGCTTCTTGGCGGCGAGGTTGACGGTGTGGTCGAAATAGCCGGAGACGACGTCGGCGCTGCCGCCGAGCACGGCTTTCAGCGCATCCGAGCCGCCCTTGAGGTCGACCAATTCGACGGCGAGCCCGGCCTTGTCGTATTCGCCGAGCTGCTTGGCCAGCACGGTCGGCAGATAGCACAGGCAGGCGCCGCCGCCGATCGCGATCGTCACCTTGCTCTGCGCCTGCGCGGCGCCGGCGGTGAGCAGGAGCGCGGCAAGCGCCGCAGCGAGGTGTCGAAAGCCGGCCTTCATGGCGTTGGTTCTCCCCAGACGAAGCGGCCAGGACAATAAGCCAAAGCCGCGCCTCCCTCTAGTCCGCCTGCTGCGCCCCGCTCGGCTGCGGCCGCCACACCAGCAGGCGCCGCTCGACCAGGCTGACCGCGAGGTCGATCAGGATCACGAACACAGACAGTACGAACATCCCGGCGAATACGCCGGCGACGTCGAAGGTCCCTTCCGCCTGCTGGATCAGATAGCCGAGCCCGGCGGCCGCGCCGAGATACTCACCGACAACTGCACCGACCACCGCAAAACCGATCGCAGTATGCAGCGACGAGAACATCCACGACAGCGCCGACGGCCAGAACACATGCCGCATCATCTGCCGCTCGCTCATCCCGAGCATCCGGGCGTTGTCGACCAGCGTCGAACTGGTCTCCTTGACGCCCTGATAGACGTTGAAGAACACCACGAAGAACACCAGCGTCACGCCGAGCGCAACCTTGGACCAGATCCCGAGCCCCAGCCACAGCGTGAAGATCGGCGCCAGCACCACGCGCGGCAGTGCGTTGACCATCTTCACATAGGGATCGAACACCGCCGCCACCCGCGGCTGCCGGGCGAACCAGAACCCGACCAGCACGCCGGCGAGCGAGCCGATCACGAAGGCGAGCAGCGACTCCTGCAGCGTGATCCACAGATGCTTCCAGATCATCCCGGAAGCGAACCAGGCGATCACCTGCTTGGCCACATCCACCGGCGTCGAGAAGAAGAACGGCGGCAGCAGCAGCCTGCCGGCGATCGGCACAGTGGTGAGCACCTGCCACACCGTCAGCGCGACGACCGCGACGAGAAATTGCAGCGTCAGGAGCTTTACGCGAGACATGCGGCACCCCCTCCAAGTGACCAGGTAGCACCGAAGCGAGGCACCCTCTTCTCCCCTCCCCCTTGCGGGGAGGGGTCGGGGGTGGGGGTCCACAGCGGGAGCCTATCCTTGGAGCTTCGCAGAACCGAGGCGCCGTCCGCGCGGCGCCCCCACCCCAACCCTCCCCCGCAAGCGGGAGAGGG